>JAKBCU010000026.1 GCA_021807565.1 Pseudomonadota bacterium
TTATGCTACAGGTATTGAAGCAGACTGGATCACACCGTTTGGACCCATTGAAATCAGTGTCGCTAAGGCGTTGAATCCAGAACCCGGTGATGACACGAAACGATTCGATTTTTCACTAGGTGCTAATTTTGGATAAACGTGAGATACTACTGAACCGGGAAAAAGGCTAGATTTTGGGAGTTAAATTAAATATTTTGGAGAAGTATATGAAAAAGATAGTAGCTGTTTTGAGTTCGTTTGTGTTAATGGCAGTAGCGGCAAATGGGTTTGCTGATGCGACACCACCCACTCTCGCTGTGGTGAATGTGCAACAAATCTTTCAACAATCACCTAAGATTGCTGACTTGAATAAAAAGCTACAAGCAGAATTTAAAGGTCGTCAAGAAAAATTAGTTGCAGCACAAAAAAGCTTGCAAGAGGAGTTAGATAAATTCAAAAAAGAATCACCCACAATGACGCAAAAAAATAAAGATACATTACAAAAGAAGATTGTGGATGATCAAGCCAGCTTATCTAAAGATGCGACTGCATTCCAACAAGATTTAAGCAAAGAACAAAATAAGATCATGAAAGGCGTTTTATCTACCTTAAATGATATTATTTCTGGCATTGCAAAAAAGAATAACTATACCTTGGTTCTGGATTCACAAGCAGTTATTTACGCAGCAGATAGCGCAGATATTACAAAGCAAGTCGCAAAAGAATTTGATAAATAATACTTCAAGAAATGAACAAAGGGGCTGGAAGTGATTTCCTGCCCCTTTTTTATTTAGATGATGACTGATTGATGCGAGAACCTTAAAGAGTGGTACCCATGAGCCCATCACAACGCAAATCTTTTTCACTCGCTGAGTTAACTCAAGGTTTAGAGGTTAAGATTATCGGTGATTCCAATAGTATAATTTACGGTATTAGCACTATTCAGCAAGCCAGATTGGGGCAAATTGCTTTTCTAGTGAATCCACTTTATAAACGCTATTTGACGGACACACAAGCTTCTGCCGTGATTTTGTCTGCAGAAGATGCGAAAGATTGCACGACTACAGCACTGGTTTGTCATGATCCTTATTATATTTATTCTCGCATTGCTGCGTTTTTTGATGATAAGCCACGACCGTTAGCGGGAATTCATCCTTCAGCGGTGATAGGGCAAGGCTGTCAAATCGATTCATCGGCGAGCATAGGTGCAAATTGTGTTATTGGCAATCATGTCGTTATTTCAGCCAATGCCGTTATTTCTGCTGGATGCGTGATAGGAGAATACTGTGAGATAGGGGAGGCCAGTTGTTTGGATGCCAATGTGACTTTGTATCATAAAATAACGCTGAGTAAACGAGTCACTATCGCCAGTGGAACAGTGATAGGAAGCGATGGTTTTGGAATTGCAAAGCATCAAGGTAGATGGCACAAAGTGCCGCAATTAGGCCGTGTGATCATTGAAGAGGATGTCGAAATTGGCGCCAATTGCACGATTGATAGAGGCGCCATTGAAGATACCGTGATTGAGAAGGGTAGTAAATTAGATAACCTAATACAAGTGGGTCATAACGTCAAAATTGGCCGCCATACTGCTATTGCAGGTTGCGTCGGTATTGCCGGTAGTACGACGATTGGCAATGATTGTCTGGTGGGGGGAGGTACAGGTTTTGCAGGCCATATTACCATAGCGGATAACGTGGTGATTACAGGTATGACGGCAGTGAGTAAATCCATTCGTGAGCCAGATATTTATTCGTCAGGCGTCGGTGGTTTATTAAAAAATAAAGAATGGCGAAAAAATAGCGCAAGATTACATCGATTAGATCACTTGGTACAGCGGATTAAAACATTAGAAGCCGCTTTGGAAAAATTAACAGAGAGAAAAGAAACATGAAATACGTTATGGATATTCACGAGATATTGAAATATCTTCCTCATCGTCCCCCTTTCCTTTTGATCGATCGAGTCATCGAAATGAAAGAAGGAGAATCCTTGACCGCTTTAAAGAACGTGACCATGAATGAAGCGTATTTTGTTGGACATTTTCCTCATAGACCCGTTATGCCAGGTGTTCTCATTTTAGAAGCGCTTGCGCAAGCTGCCGCGGTGCTGGCTTATAAGTCAAGTAATAGTTTACCCAGCGAAGGGCCGTTGTTTTTATTTGCCGGAATTGATCATGCCCGATTTAAACGCGTTGTTGAACCAGGCGACCAATTATATCTTGAGGTCAAGCTATTGCGTGCCAAAAAAGATATTTGGAAATTAGAAACAGCAGCACGTGTGGGTGATGAACTGGCTTGTACAGCCGAATTATTAAGTGCACGCAGAGGCTAATATCCATGATACATCCTACCGCAATAATTGATGCATCTGCACGCCTGGGTGCCAATGTGGAAATAGGTCCTTGGACAATCATTGGGCCGGAGGTTGAAATCGGTGATGATACTTGGATAGGGCCTCATGTGGTGATTCAAGGGCCCACTAAAATAGGGAAGCAAAATAACATTTTTCAATTTTCATCTATTGGTGAAATACCGCAAGATAAAAAATTTAAAGGTGAAAAAACGTACTTAGAAATCGGTGATCGAAACGTCATTCGTGAATTTTGCACATTGAATCGAGGCACGGCGCAAGATAAAGGCATCACTCAGATTGGAAATGATAATTTATTGATGGCATATGTCCATATTGCTCATGACTGCATTGTCGGCAATCATACCGTTTTTGCGAATAACGCTTCTCTGGCGGGACATGTGACGGTGGAAGACTATGCTCTCTTAAGCGGTTTTGCCGGTGTATTTCAATTCTGTCGTGTTGGCGCATATAGTTTTGCGTGCACCAGTTCAGTGATTGTGAAAGATGTTCCGCCTTTTGTGAAAGTATCGGGTTATTATGCTAAGCCATTTGGTCTCAATACGGTTGGTATGAAGCGATGTGGTATGAGTGACGAAACGATGCGTTATATCAATCGTGCTTATAAAACCATTTATCGCAAAGGACTCACGACAAAAGCCGCATTAGCTGAATTAAAAACCATGTCAACCAGTTGTGCGGATATTCAATTACTGATTGATTTTATCGAGCAATCTGAGCAAGGGATTGTGCGTTAATGATCAAGTTGGGTATGGTAGCTGGCGAAGCGTCGGGTGATCTTTTGGGTGCTGGACTTCTGGGTGATTTACAACATCAGAACATAGGCTATCAAGCAACGGGCATCGCGGGGCCTGCTATGTTGTCGGTAGGCTGCCGTACGTTATTTGACATGGACAGATTATCAGTGACGGGTTTCATTGAGCCACTGTTTCGTCTCCATGAACTATTCCGCATGCGCAAGCAATTATACCATTATTTTCTTGCTAATAAACCAGATGTGTTTGTAGGAATTGATTCACCTGACTTTAATTTAGGGTTAGAGTTAAGATTACGTCGCGCCGGTATTCCCATCATTCATTATGTGAGTCCTTCCGTTTGGGCATGGCGACAAAAACGGATTATCAACATAGCGGCAGCAACCGATTTGGTTTTGACACTATTTCCATTTGAAACGGCTTTTTATGAAACACATCACGTGCCGGCAAAATGCGTTGGCCATCCTTTAGCAGATCAGATTCCTTTGCATCCTGATAAAAAGGCAGCGCGCTCACAACTCAACTTGGAACAAGATGCAATCTATATTGCACTGTTGCCAGGCAGCCGTGCCAATGAATTACACTATTTATCCGAAGTGTTTATTCAGGCAGCCGTTTTGTGCAGAAAGAAAAGGCCGCCTCTTCGATTTATCACATCGGCAATCAATCCGCAGCGATTCACTGAATTTCAACAAACCTGCCAACGTATAGCACCCACGCTACCCATGACCTATTTTCAAGGGCAGTCCCATGCGGTGATGGCTGCTGCTGATGTCATCTTGCTTGCATCCGGTACGGCCAGTCTAGAAGCCATGTTATTTAAACGCCCGATGGTCATTGCCTACCGCATGGCTCCTATCACGTATCACTTGGCGAAATATCTTGTCAATATTCCTTATATTGGACTACCTAATATACTATCGAATCGTCTTTTGGTTCCGGAATTTATTCAACAAGCAGTCACACCGGATCATCTCATGACAGCCATTCTTCATTTTATTGATCACCCAGAACAAGTGATTGAGCTAGAAAAAACATTTTGTGTATTACATAAGATGTTACGTCGTGATGCGAATCGACAAGCAGGTGAAGCCGTTATCGAGTTGATCAAGCGAACTCATTGACATTCTAAATGATTCATATTATTTTTTCCTCTCACAAAAAGAGCAGAAAAAAACATGCCATACGAAAATTCTGTCATAAAAATTTATGCAACAGGACTTGTTCCAAATTATCGACAACCTTTTGCAAGCGCTAAATCATGCTCCTGGACAGGTAGTGGATTTATTTTAAAATATGGTGATACTCCTTGCGTTGTGACGAATGCGCATGTAGTCTCCAATACCAATTTTATTCAAGTTAAACTGGCTTCGGATAGCACGCGTTACACAGCAAAAGTCTTGAAAATAGGACATGATTGTGATTTAGCATTGTTAAAAATTGAAGATAACAAATTTTGGAATATGGCCTCCCTTTTGGTTTTGGCAGAAAAAATACAAGTTGAAGGAAAGGTCAATGTGCTGGGTTTTCCGGCAGGCGGTATCGATTTTTGCATGACAGAAGGCACGATTACTCGCACCGAAGTGGCATCTTATGTTTATAATAATATTCCGTTATTGACGACACATATCGATGCGAGTATCGATCATGGTAATAGCGGCGGCCCTGTTATTTCTGTTGACCAAACCGTAGTGGGTGTTGTGCATCAAGGCGGTAAATTGGGGCATATGATCCCACTACCTATTTTGACGCATTTTCTGGACGATGCGCTTAACAATAAAAATTATCAAGGCTTTCCTATGATTTCGTTGATATTGCAGGAGATGGAAAACCCTGCTTTACGCCGCTATTATCAATTGGACAACGCGATGACGGGTGTTTTAGTGGTGGATGTAGACCCCTTTTCTCCTGCCTATCGTTTGCTTAAAAAAGACGATGTCATTTTGCAAATAGGACCTTATGCTATCAAAAATGATGGCATGATCAAATATCCGGGATTTAATACACAGATTAAGTTTACCCATGCTATTAATATGTGCCAATTACATGATTCAGTGACTTTTACCGTGTTACGAGAAGGGCAGAAACAAGACATTTCAGTGACATTAACGAAAGTGGCTTATGAAACGGATTTGCACCCTTGCTTATTTGGCCAAACAGAACCCGCTTATTTTGTCAGAGCAGGTGTGGTTATCCAGCCGGTGAGTTTGAATTTATATAATAGTTATGTGCAAGAAAATGTATATCGGGGTCCGTTAGTTTTCGCGAATGTTGCCACTACGAGGGCTAAAAAAGAAGAAAAAAAATTGAAAGAATTTGTTGTCGGCGCCATCTTGGAAGACGATAACACCCAATGTTATGGAAATTTAGTGAATACGAAAATCCAGTATATCAATGGCAAATCGCTCAGTACGATGTGGTCCGCGATTAATGCATTTGATTTGAATGAAAAACCCTACCATATTATCGAAATGACATCGGGACAAAAAATGGTGCTGCCCAAGTTGTCCACAGAGGAAGATTTTCGGTTACGAAAACGTTATCAGATTGCGCACTCTCAAGCCTCTTCCTATATGCCTAGCTCTTCCTGGCGCAGGATGTTGTTAAAACTCAGAAAACACCGAGCTGAGTTAGAAGATAAGTGTGAGGAGTCTATAAAAGAAGAAAAATCTGTTTTGACCACACACACTAATCAGGCTATGCAAACAACCTCGGTAGAGACCACGGAATCGGATGAGCTGCCAGATATTGATATCGTATCACAGATAGATGATTGCACTGAGGTCGGGCTCACGGTGGATATGTCACATAAAAGACCGAAAAAGCCAAGTTGAAGAATTACTTTTCACGTCGCAAATGCTTTTGCATTTTTTTGATGAGTAAACGGCGTTTTAAAGGTGATAAATAATCAATATAGAGCTTACCCTCCAGATGATCTATTTCGTGCTGTAAGCAATGAGACAACAAGCCCTCGCCGGTTATTTCGAAAAATTCGCCGGATTCATTTTGGGCGCGTACAGTCACTTTGAGTGCTCTGGGTACTTTGTCATAGGTTCCTGGTACGGATAAACAACCGGCTTCCATTAACTCATTGCCTTCTTTCACAAGAATTTCTGGGTTGATGATGCAAAAAGGTTTATTGCGTTGTTCCGAAATATCAATAACGGCAATGCGTTTAGCAATGGCTACTTGCGGCGCTGCTAATCCTACCCCATTGGCATGATACATGGTTTCATACATATCCTGAATCAGTGTTTTTAAAGCAGAATCAAACAAAGTGACGGGGTCTGCTTTTTTATGTAAGACAGGATGTGAATAATACACAATGGGTAGAATGGCCATGTATATGCCTCCATTAAGAAAGTCTCATTTTAGTGTGCAGATACCATATGTCCAGTAAAAAATAAGAGAAAGCGGTTTTTTTATGACTTCGTTTATAGTAGGGTAGTGACATCATCTTTCCTATAAGGATAGGCATCATGCCATATCGTATTGCGGGCGTCGATGAGGCGGGTCGTGGTCCTTTAGCCGGCCCAGTGGTAGCAGCAGCCGTGATTTTTCATCCTGAAAAACCGATTGAGGGGTTGGCAGATTCTAAAAAACTCACGGAAAAACAACGAGAACAATTTGCCGTCATCATTTATGAACGTGCCTTGGCAGTTTCAGTGGGTATGGCGACGGTTGAAGAAATTGATCAAATCAATATCTTGCAAGCGACTTTGCTTGCCATGCAGCGTGCTGTGTTGGGTTTGCCGGTCACTCCTGAGCTCGTGTTAGTAGATGGTAATCGAAGTCCTGAATTGTCATGCCCTACGCGAGCAATCATTAAAGGGGATCAACTGGAACCGGTGATTAGTGCCGCGTCTATTATTGCAAAAGTGACGCGAGATAAAATGATGCTAGCGCTGGATACACAATTCCCAGAATATCAATTTGCTAAGCACAAAGGTTATCCAACGGCAGCGCATCGAGCGTTATTAAAACAACACGGACCTTGCATCGTGCATCGACGTTCCTTTGGGCCTGTGAAAGTATTAACGATAAACGACCGCAACGTCTTGCTCTGAAAACAAATCTCTGAGCAATTCAAGTAAGGCATCGGTTGGTTTAATGCGCCAATTATCACCCAAATGTAACATCGCTTTGGCATCTTGACGGGTGTAATCAATGACGACACGGCATTGACCACCCAAATAGCTTTTTAATATATCAGTGAGTTTGGTCACCGTATCCGATTGATCAGCCTGCAGTCTAATTTTGACATAGCTTGCATAACGCTCGCGTGCTTGATCCATCGAGAATACCTCACGACTGATTAAGCGATTTTGACCATTAAATTCATCAAAACTGACTTCGCCTTCCATAATGACTAAGCTATCTTTCACCAACAGATCGCGGTATTTGTGATAGATATCGGAAAAACATAAGACATCCATTTGTGCAGTCGTATCATCTAAAGAGACAACGGCCATGCGATCCCCCCGTTTGGTTTGAATGATACGAATACTGGTAATAATACCGGCTGCGACAGCAGTTTGATTTTTTGCAGGACGCAAATCAGCCAGGCGTTCACTGATAAATTGCTTTAACTCAACGAGATAACGTCTGATGGGATGTCCTGTTAAATACAATCCTAAGGTTTCTTTTTCACCTTGTAATTGTTCTTGTTCGCTCAACGGAGGTGCTGCAAGATAATCTAATCCAAATGCCCTATCAGATAAGCTGCTCAATAGATCATGTTGACCATGGGCTTTATCTCGCAGTGATTGCTCAGCTTGATGCAATGCATGATCTAAGCTGGCAAATAAACTTCCGCGATGGACACCGAATGCATCCAATGCACCGGATTTAATTAATGCTTCTAATACTCTTCGATTCACTTTGCGCGCATCGACGCGTCTACAAAAATCAAATAAATCAGTAAAAACGCCTTCTTGTTTGCGTGCCTCAATGATCGACTCAATGGCGGCTTGGCCAACGCCTTTGATGGCGCCTAAGCCATAGGCAAGATTTTTTTCATCCAGTACTTTGAATGCATAAACACCTTGATTGATGTTGGGCGGAGAAATCGTAATATTCAATGAATTGCATTCTTCAACAAAATGAACGACTTTGTCGGTATGATCCATATCAGCAGATAATACAGAAGCCATGAATGCAGCAGGATAATGTGCTTTAAGCCAAGCCGTTTGATACGCAATCAGTGCATACGAGGCGGAATGTGATTTATTGAATCCGTAACCTGCAAATTTTTCCATCAAGTCAAATACATGACTCGCTGTTTTGAAAGAGACACCACGCGCTACGGCACCTTGACAAAAAATTTCACGCTGCACGGCCATTTCTTCCGGTTTTTTCTTACCCATCGCGCGCCGTAATAAATCGGCAGAGCCGAGAGAATACCCTGCCATGACTTGTGCAATTTGCATGACTTGTTCTTGATAGAGAATGACGCCGTAAGTGGAACGCAATATAGATTCAAGCTGTGGATGCGGATAGCTAACTTTGGCACGGCCATGTTTACGATTAATAAAATCATCAACCATTCCAGACTGCAAAGGGCCTGGGCGAAATAAGGCAACTAACGCCACAATATCTTCAAAACAATCGGGCTGTAATCGTTTGACTAAATCTTTCATGCCGCGTGATTCAAGCTGAAAAACGGCTGTTGTTTGACAGGCTTTGAGTAGCGCAAACGTTTTGTTATCTTGTATGGGGAGTAACTCAATATTCAGTAACGGTTCTTCACGAGCACGGCGTAACGCATTAATTTCTTTGACAGCCCAATGGATAATGGTCAGTGTGCGTAACCCTAAAAAGTCAAATTTGACTAAACCAACGGCTTCAACATCGTCTTTATCAAATTGAGTGACAAGATGGTGCGGCTCTTCTGGTTCGCAATAAAGCGGTGTGAATACGGTGAGTTTGGCGGGTGCAATGACCACACCACCGGCATGTTTGCCAATATTGCGGGTAATGCCTTCGAGTTTTTTGGCCAGATCAATTAAGGTGCGCACGTCTTCTTCTTGACGATATCGTTCTTGCAATAGAAGTTCCTGGGCAAAGGCTTTTTCAAGTGTCATACCTATTTCAAAAGGAATCAGTTTAGCCAGTTTATCGACTTGTCCATAACTCATTGCTAATACGCGCCCTACATCGCGTAACACGGCTCGTGCTGCCATCGTACCGTACGTAATAATTTGTGACACACTGTCACGGCCATGAGTTTGCATCACATACTCAATGACGCGGTCACGTCCTTCCATACAAAAGTCAATATCAAAGTCGGGCAAGGAAACGCGATCGGGATTTAAAAAACGTTCAAACAATAACTCATGCACTAAAGGATCTAGATCCGTAATTTTCAGTGCATACGCTACTAGAGATCCAGGTCCAGAGCCACGACCAGGGCCGACTGGCACATCATTGTTACGTGCCCAGCGGATAAAGTCGGCTACAATGAGAAAATAACCCGCGAATCCCATTTTGTTAATCACGGATAATTCTGTTTGTAAACGTTCATCGTAATGTATTTTTTTGGCAGCGAATGAAGGCTCGGTCACATCGAATGAAATGCGTAATCGTTCCAGTAATCCAGTTTGTGCTTCTTGAATTAAAAAAGTGTCGGTGGTAAATCCTGCGGGCACGGAAAATCGCGGCAAAAAAGATTTGCCTAACTGAAGCGTGACATTGCATTGCATGGCAATGCATACACTATTTTGTAATGCTTCTGGAATATCAGCGAATAGCTTGACCATGTCAGCTTGTGAGCGAAAATATTGCTGTTCAGTATAATAGCGCGGACGTTTTGGATCGGTGAGGACTAAGCCTTCATGGATACAAACGCGCGCCTCATGTGCCTCAAAATCCTCTCGATGGAGAAACCGGACGTTATTGGTTGCAACGAGAGGTATTGGATGGGTCTCAGCGAATCGGATGGCGGCTTGGATATACGTCTCTTCATGAGGACGTCCTATGCGGCTTACTTCTAGAAAATAGCGATTGGGAAAGAGCGTTTGCCATTCACGTAAACGCTCAGCCGCTGCTTGATCATGACCTGCGAGGAGTGCTTGTCCTACATCACCGTCTTCTGCACCGGAACAGGCAATTAATCCGCTTGATAAGTGAATTAACCAATCGCGTTTCACAATGGCTTTATGATGACATTGACCTTCTAGATAGCTTTTAGTGACTAATTCGAGTAGGTTTTGGTAGCCCTGGTGAGTTTGACAAAACAAGGTGAGGCGGTAAGGTTGTAAGGGATGTTTTTGATTTTCAAGCCAAATATCAACGCCAATAATCGGTTTGACACCTGCGTTGATCGCCGCATTATAAAATTTGATAATGGCAAATAAATTACTTTGGTCCGTGATAGCCACGGCCGGCATTCGAAATTTCACAGCTAAGTCAATCAGCTCATTCAGTTGAACTAATCCATCGCTTAAAGAATATTCGCTATGAAGGCGTAAATGAACAAATTGCGGCGTCATAATGTCTTTTTCCACGGCTGCCCAAAGAAGAATAGTTGAGGCTGCACCTTGTCCTGATTGTAAAATAATAGGCATCAAACCCTAAGATGAGCTATCATAGCATGCCCTAATATCGGAATAAGTACATGAATATAAATTTTCTTGATTTTGAACAACCGATTGCCGAGCTTGAGGCAAAAATTCAAGAATTACGTATGGTAGGTCATGATGGAGATATTAATATCTCGGATGAAATTACGCGTCTTGAAAACAAGAGCAACCAATTGATTGCAAACGTATTTTCCAAGTTAACGCCTTGGCAAATGACACAATTGGCAAGACACCCATTAAGACCTCATACACAAGATTATATTGATCGCATTTTTACGGACTTTGATGAATTGCATGGCGATCGAATGACGTCAAATGGGCCCTCTATCATTTCAGGTATGGCTCGTCTGGAGGGTCAACCTGTCATGGTGATGGGGCATGAAAAAGGTCGCAAAACACAAGAGCGAATCACTCGTAACTTTGGCAGCCCAAATCCTGAAGATTATCGTAAAGCATTGCGTCTCATGAAGTTGGCTGAAAAATTTAAATTACCTATTTTTACTTTCATTGATACCCAAGGGGCTTACCCTGGGATTAGCGCGGAAAAGCGTAATCAAAGTGAGGCGATTGCTCGTAATTTATTTGTATTGTCTAGTTTGCAAGTCCCTATTATTTGTACGGTGATTGGTGAAGGCGGTTCAGGAGGAGCATTGGCGATTGGAGTAGGTGATCGCGTCTTTATGTTGCAGTATTCGATTTATTCAGTGATTTCACCTGAAGGATGCGCCTCGATTTTATGGAAAACCTCCGAAAAAGCGCCGCTTGCCGCGGAAGCCATGGGTGTATCTGCGGATAAAAACTACCAATTAGGTCTGATTGACCAAGTGATTCCTGAACCACTCGGTGGTGCGCATCGAAATTACGATGCGATGGCTGCAACGCTAAAAAAAGTGTTGATAGAGAATCTCGCCGCGCTGCAGAGCTATCCAGTGTCTCAATTACTAGAACTGCGCTATCACCGTATTATGTCGTATGGAATTGCTATTTAATTCAGTCAAGCAATGGGTGCAGGCACAGGGAGTGTCTGGTACGTATTGGGTCGGGTATAGCGGCGGGTTAGATTCGCATGTATTGCTGCATCTCTTGTCGCGTATACGAGCATGTTTTCCTATTCCGCTTCGAGCAGTGTATATTCATCACGGATTAAACCCTCAGGCGACAGCATGGGCAGCGCATGCTGCCAGTGTCTGTGAGGGATTGCAAGTTGACTTTATATCGCATGCAGTCAATGCCGCACCTGTTTTAGGCGATAGTCCTGAGGAGGCAGCACGGATTGCCCGTTATCGCGCATTGAAACAGTTAGTAGTCCCTAACGATGTCTTATTGACTGCGCATCATCAAAATGACCAGGCAGAGACCTTATTATTACAATTAGTACGGGGTGCTGGCCCGAAAGGACTGTCAGCTATGCCCAGTATCAAACGATTTGGTCAAGGGTATCATGGAAGACCTTTGTTACCCTTTAATCGTGATACCGTGCAGGAATATGCGATACAACACGGATTACACTGGATAGAAGATGAATCTAATCGCAATACGGGGTTTCATCGCAATTTTCTTCGTCATGAAGTCATTCCCTTATTAGAAACCCGTTGGCCATCTGTCAGGCAAACCTTAGCCAGAGCCGCCGGGCATTGCGCAGAAGCGCAATCGTTTATTGAAAACTGGGCAGAAAAGCATTTGTGCAAGGTGCAGGATGAAACAACGAATACGTTATCTGTCGAGCAACTTTTATTGCTGGATGCTGTTCAACAGTGCCATGTGTTGAGACGTTGGTTTTCATTACAACACATACCATTACCCTCTGCTGCTAAGATGAGGCAAATCTTACACGCTATATTGCATGCTAAGCAGGATAGAGTGCCTTGTGTGGCTTGGGCTGCTGTCGAATTACGCCGCTATCGTGGGAAGCTATTTATGATGAAAAAAGCGGCCGATCCGAACCCGACAGAAGAATGGAGTTGGGTGTTATCAGAACCCTTGGAGATGGTGCACGGTACATTACGTGCGTCATTAGACCGTCATGCTGGATTGCTGCGTGCGGATAAGCTTCAGAAGGTAACCGTGACCTTTCGTCAAGGTGGTGAACGATGTCATTTACCTGGGCGTCAATGCCATCATGCATTAAAAAAATTATTGTCCGTGTGGGGAGTGCCCCCTTGGCAACGTAACCGACTGCCGTTGTTGTATGTGAACAACCAGTTAGCAGTCATCCCGGGTTATTTTGTAGCACAGAATTTTATAACACAGTCAACGGAACTGGGCTGGACAATTCATTTTTCAGAAAAAAATTAAGGCTGTCATGGCCATCACAGCAACACCCACCCCATCACCCTGCCAGAAAAGCCATATGACAGGGTAGGTTAGTCATTGAGTGAACGTAGTTTATTCTTTATTGTGATGATGACAAGAAGAACAGGTGCAGAGATATTTGATCAAAGCGCCGAACGCTAAAATGGGCAATGCAATATCAAAAAAATCACGTAGAATGATCAATCGAACGATTTGATCGCGCGGTAAATAAACAGCCATTGCGCCAGCGATAATGGCTATAATGACAATCAGTGTAATAAAAATCTTCAGTGCCATACTTGCATCTCCTACTCGATAAACTCCATAGCGTTCTAGCATAAGCGCATTTCTAGATAGAATGCAAGTTAGTATGGTATCCTTCGTTTTTATCTATTAGAATGGCAAGCATTCAATAAAAAGGAAGTCATTATATTTATGCTGAAAAAGTTACGCGGTTATTTTTCAAATGATTTATCGATTGATCTCGGAACAGCGAATACGCTGATATATGTGCGCGGCAAAGGTATTGTATTAAATGAACCTTCTGTGGTTGCAATACGCCAAAATCCAGGGGCATCGAATGGTCAGAAACATGTAGCGGCTGTGGGTAGTGAAGCCAAACTCATGTTAGGACGCACTCCAGGTAATATTACAGCCATTCGTCCTATGAAAGACGGCGTGATTGCCGATTTTTATGTCACAGAAAAAATGCTGCAACATTTTATTCATAAAGTGCATGAGAATCGTTTTCTGCGGCCCAGTCCTAGAGTATTGGTTTGTGTGCCTTGTGGTTCGACGCAAGTAGAACGTCGTGCTATTCGTGAATCGGCAATCAGCGCCGGCGCTCGTGAAGTCTATTTATTGGAAGAGCCAATGGCTGCAGCAATGGGTGCCGGTATGCCAGTGGATGAAGCACGTGGTTCCATGGTAGTAGATATTGGGGGTGGTACAACCGAGGTTGCCATTATCTCCTTAAGCGGTATTGTCTATTCTGCCTCAGTTCGGATTGGCGGCGATCGATTTGATGAAGCTATTGTGAGTTATGTGCGTCGTAATTATGGCATCTTAATCGGCGAATCGACTGCAGAACGGATTAAACATGAAATTGGTTCAGCTTATCCTGCCAACGAAGTACGCGAAATGGAAGTGCGTGGCCGCAATTTAGCTGAAGGCATACCTCGTAGTTTCACGCTCAATAGCAACGAAATCTTAGAAGCATTACAGGAACCATTATCAGGTATTTTAGGCTCGGTCAGAGCGGCGTTAGAACAAGCTCCACCTGAATTGGCTTCTGATATTGCTGAACGTGGCATGGTGTTAACCGGTGGCGGCGCCTTATTACGCAACATTGATCGACTCTTTATGGAGGAAACCGGCTTACCTGTCATTGTGGCTGATGAACCATTAACCTGTGTGGCTCGCGGGGGTGGAAAAGCATTAGAAATGGTTGATATGGTTGGGATGGATTTCTTGTCTAGAGAATAGTCATACGTGTTCGAGCAGGTTCTTATTTGAAAGTGAATCTGCTGTCATCTGGCACACTCTGCTAAGATGGCGCGGGATGGGGAGGATTAAACGATTAAATCCATGTTTGCTAAAGAGGCACAACCCGGGTTTCGTCTTTTTTTTCTTGTTGTGCTGGCCATTTTGCTCATGATTCTTGATAAACAAGTCAGTACGTTTAATCAAGTGCGTGCAGCTTTGTCTATGCCATTACTCCCCTTGCAATATATCGTCAGTTGGCCTATTCAACTGATTGATAAGACCAGAACCATCATCAGTTCCCATGATGCACTTGTGAGAGAAAATCTCGATTTAAAAGCCGAGCAATTGCTGTTGCGTGCTCAAGTCCAGCGCTTTTTAGCGATTGAATCTGAAAATAATCAACTCAAA
Source organism: Pseudomonadota bacterium (assembly GCA_021807565.1). Taxonomy (GTDB): domain Bacteria; phylum Pseudomonadota; class Gammaproteobacteria; order DSM-16500; family DSM-16500; genus JAKBCU01. Next base: position 14,873 of record JAKBCU010000026.1, read on the forward strand.
GCATTGATGCGTTCTTCTACGCAAGTACAAGGCAAAGTATTAGTGGCGCAATTATTAGCTGTCGATACCGATCCTTATGTCAATCAAGTGGTGTTAGACAAAGGGAGTCGCCAAGGTATTTTTATAGGTCAACCCGTGTTAGATGCCAATGGGGTGATGGGACAAGTGATTCAAGTAGGGCCTCTGACCAGCAGAGTCTTATTAGTGAATGATTCACACAGCGGTATTCCAGTGCAAGTGGCACGAAATGGCATTCGTGCCATTGCTATCGGCGATAGCTATTCGAAAAAATTACGCTTGATGAGTGTGCCGCAAACTGTCGATATCAAATCGGGTGATATGTTAGTGACTTCAGGATTGAGCCAACACTATCCTGAAGGATACCCAGTGGGTCAAGTGATTTCAGTAGTCAAAGACCCTGGGTTACAATTTGCTACCATTCTCGTTGAGCCTAGTGCGCATCTTGATCGTAGCAGAGAAGTATTATTAGTCTGGCCAAGTAAAACCGTTTTAAAGAGTAACTGATGATCGTACAAACAGAAAATTGGCTCATTATTCCTGTCACATTTTTGATAGCATTTATTCTGATGTTATTACCGATGCCGGATTGGACAGCTTGGCTAAGGCCGGCTTGGGTATTAATGGTTCTCATTTATTGGACAATGACGGCGCCTCACCAAGTGAATTTAGGTATCGCTTGGATCGTCGGCGTGATGATGGATTTGTTAAATGGTACGTTATTAGGTGAACATGCATTAGCATTAACAATCGTCACCTATCTTGTCGTCAGAATGCATGCAAGATTGCGTATGTTTCCTTTATTACAACAAGGATTAAGCGTGTTTTTATTGGTTCTGCTGTATCAATTTATCTTGTTTTGTATTCAGGGCTTTATCGGAGAACTCCCTTCTTCATGGTTGTATTGGTTGTCTGCTATGACTAGCATGGTATTATGGCCATGGGTGTTTAATATGATACGTGATGGTAGACGCCGTTTCCGAGCTGCTTCACTCTAGTAGCGAGTTTCTATGCCACAAGAAATAGTCATTAATGTCATGTCGAATGAAGTGCGCGTCGCACTATTGAAAAACAAGCAATTGCAAGAAGTGTATATTGAACGACAAAGACAGCCAAGCATAGTGGGTAACCTATACAAAGGAAAAATCATTCGTTTGTTACCCAGTCTACAAGCTGCGTTTGTTGATATTGGTTTGGAACGAGCTGCTTTTTTGCATATCAGCGATTTAAGCCAAGAGGACAACGTAGGAATTGAAAAAAACCAATCCATCGATATTCAGGACAAACTGGTCGTAGGCCAAGAGGTACTGGTACAAGTTTATAAAGATCCATTGGGTACCAAAGGGGCACGGTTAACGATGCAATATACCCTTCCCGCCAGATACCTCGTTTTAACACCGAATGTGTTTGAAGTGAGTGTATCGCAAAAAATCGATAATGAAGTGGAGCGGCAACGACTCACTCAAACGATTACAACCGGTGTGTATGGGGGCTACATCGTCAGAACAGTAGCAGAAGGCATTGCTTCAACGGAATTTGCCGCAGATCAACGTGTGTTGGATGCGAGATGGCTCGCTATACAAAAACAGATGCAGACAGCAAAAATAGGAGCAGTGGTTTATCAAGATATCCCTATTGTACTGCGTGTATTACGTGATTTAGCGGCATATGATATGCAAGGTATTCAAGTGGATAACCTTGAGATTGCAACGAAAATGCGAGAATTTGCTCAATGTAATGCACCGGATTTAGTAGCACGTATTCACTATTACGACCAAGAAAAACCGATTTTTGACCAGTTTTCCATAGAACAAGAAATACAAAAAGCATTACAACGCCATGTCTATTTACCATCGGGTAGCTATTTAGTATTTGATCAAACCGAGGCCATGACGACGATTGATATCAATACAGGTTCTAATATAAGACAGACGAACTCAGAACAATCGATATTCAATGCCAATTTGGAAGCGGTGAAAGAGATTGCGAGGCAAATTCGCTTAAGAAATTTAGGCGGCATGATTATGATCGATTTTATCGATATGGAAGAGGCATCGCATAAAGAACAATTAGTACAAGCGCTTAGGAGTGCGATGAAACAAGATAGAGTCCGAGTGGAGGTGAGTGATGTCTCCCCTTTGGGCTTGGTGCAGATGACTCGTAAGCGAACCCGTGAAAGTTTAGAAAATACGTTATGTGTGACTTGCCCTTTATGCCAGCGCCGTGGTTCAATTAAATCATTGCAGACGATGGCGAACGAAATATTTCGCCAGTTAAAACGCATTGCGATAGGATGTCATTGGCCAGGTTTTTGCATCGTAACCTCACAAGACGTCATGAATTATCTATCCGATGATCAGTCAATGAGATGGGCAGAGGTAGCAATCAAATTAGGCAAGCGTGTTATCTTTCGTGCTGAACCTAATTATACGCAGGAGCAATATTGTATTTTGCCGATCTCCAATGAGGAATAAATGTGGCGACTTTTTGGAAAAAGTTTGTTACAGCGATGGGGTATGTGGCGGCAAGTATCATTATTCTTGCTGCATTGTTAGTCAGCGTGACGCGTTTGTTAACGCCAGTTCTAGCAGAACATCGTCCTGAATTTGAAGCCTGGGCCAGTCAAGTTTTGAAAAGACCGGTTTCAATCGGTGATATACATATTGATTGGCAGGTATATGAGCCACAGTTGGTATTCAACCAAGTCCTGATTCGGGATCCAAAAACAAAAAAACCTGTCTTTGATATTCCGCAAATTAAAGTGAGAATCAGTCTTTGGCGTAGCGTAAGCCACCATACACTGATGTTAGAACAGCTACAAATTGTGGGTGTTCACGTTTCTGTTCGTCAATTATCGAATGGTCAAATGCAAATTGATGGTTTGAAAGGGTATGAATTTGCCGATCATGTCTCTGGTGGTGTACTCGGTGCAAATGAAGTCATCACCTGGATTTTTTCTCAACCGGGTCTTTTACTAACGAACATAGAAATTGATTATCAGGGTATTAATAAAATAAAACGTTCTGTTTCATTAGATAAACTGATTTTAGCAAATAACAAATTATCACATCATTTGATCGGAATAGGTAGATTGAATCAAGAAGTGCCGACCAATGTTGTCATTAATTTGCATTGCAAAGGAGATATCACTCATCTGGATCAGATTTCAGCAGAACTGTATCTCTATTTACAAGGTATTTCTTTACCACAATGGCTAGCCAACTTATCTTGGCATGGTTTACAAATTAAACAAGGACTGGGTAGCGCCAAAATTTGGGCAACTTGGAATCATCATACCTGGCAAACGATTCAAACAAACCTACAATTTTATGATTTAACTATTTACTCCGACACAACGCATCAATCCACTCACATCAGTCGATTGAATGGTCATTTCGGTTGGAAGCGTGATCTCGATCATCAAGTGATTGCTGGCGATAACATTTTAATTGATTTTCCTGATCACCTTTGGCCTAGCACCAGTTTTACCGTGCAATATCAGATAACGGCGGCGAATGAGCCGATCGTTCAACGCATTCATTTAGGCTATATTGATTTGGCGCAGAGTTATTCCATTTTACAGGCTATGGGATGGAGCCCAGCAGTTTATCAAACCGTCATGGCGAACAGTCAGTTATCAGGTGAAATACGAGATGTGAATTTAACGATACGAGATAATACAATGGATTTTTCACATCTTTCTGTCAGCGGTATATTTAATAATATCGCTATTCATGATTGGGATAAGTGGCCAGCTATATCGCATCTCAGTGGTGCTATGATATGGGATGGGCAATCAGGCAGAATGACATTAGACAGCCAAGCGATGAGCATCACACTAAATCGCGTATTTTCTAAGCCTTTATTTTTTGATCAATTATCGGCAGACATCGGGTTCAGTGAGGATAATCATCAGGGTTGGCAGCTTACGGCAAACCAAGTCAGTATCAATAATCATGATATACAATTACAAGCCAATATGACGCTCAACTTACCACAAAATAAATCACCTACCGTTGATTTAACTAGCCAATTCAAAGTCATGGATGCATCACATGTGTCTGATTATTTGCCTGTGCAACTGTTTGCTGCTGATTTAACAAAATGGCTGCAAAATGCATTTTTACGGGGAGAGTTAGATCAAGGCAGTGCGATATTGCGCGGGACATTGAAAGACTTTCCTTTTGATACGCATGCGGGTGTATTTTCGGTGAGTGGGAACGTGAAACACCTGGATTTAAATTATGCTAAGTCTTGGCCGATGATTCATGACATAGAGGGCAAGTTATTATTTACGGGTAGAGCAATGAACATCGATGTGACATCCGCTAACTTGTTGGATATCCCTCTGAAAGCAGTTCACGCTGAAATTCCCTGTCTTGGT
>JAKBCU010000027.1 GCA_021807565.1 Pseudomonadota bacterium
ATCTTGGTATTACGTCTTCGAAAAGACCCTTTACCTAGGGATACCATTTTAAATGTGAATGTTCCAGATGTCTCTTTTAATGAATTGCGAGGTTTTCAAGTCACGCGTCTTGGGACCCGCCATATTGCAGAACAAACCATCAAAGCACTCGACCCAAGAGGCAGAAAAATTTATTGGATAGGCCAGCCCGGACCTGAAGAAGATGCGGGCCCAGGCACCGATTTTTTTGCGGTCAATATGGGATATGTTTCTATTACACCCCTTCATTTGGATTTAACGCACTATAAAGTGTTTGAACAATTATCAGGTTGGGTTAAAGCATTAGAAATGGGGTAATCGTCATGCCTCATCCTCGTATTTTTTTATTACTTTTTCTGATTGGCTTGTTGTCTGGGTGTGGTGGATCATCAGTCTATGCGCCCGTCTCCGATGTCTCGGTGATTGAACGGATACCACAACAAGGAAAGCACCGAGTATTACCTGGAGAAACGCTGTATTCGATTGCATGGCGTTATGGGCTCGATTATCGCTATCTTGCCGTGCTAAATCACATTGCACCACCATTTTCTATTAAAGTGGGACAAGTGATTTATCTCAAAAAACGGGCTGCTATACAAAAAATAAGGAAAGCTGCGAGCGATCAGGCAGTAGCTCAATCTTTTTATGTGCCAGAGTTTGAGACCGTTATTCCAGTGACCTATTGGCAATGGCCTGCTAGAGGTCCTATTATTGATTATTATGGCGGGTTAAATAAGGGAATCAATATTGCAGGTTCTCTCGGTCAAACTATCTATGCGGCGGCTGCTGGAAAAGTGGTTTACAGTAATACCGGATTGCGTGGTTATGGCAAGTTGATTATTATCAAACATAATAATTCATTTTTGACAGCTTATGCACACAACAACCGGGTATGGGTCAAAGAAGGAACAATCGTAAAATCTGGTCAGAAAATCGCCGACATGGGTGATACAGGTGCAAAACGTGTTATGCTTCACTTCGAAATTCGACGAAATGGGCAGCCCGTTAACCCGTTGTTTTATCTTAATGGACATTAGAATCGACTCATTATCACTCTGCCGCTAACAAAATGATTATCAATAGATCATGAAGAAGGTAAGGGAAAATATCTTCGATAATTAATAATTGGCCAGTATATAATGTACTTATATGGTCCTCCGATTTGAGGGGTTTTGAATGACACGAAAACGCGCAAAAAATAATCAAAAAAAGACTTCTCCTCAACAAGAGAAGAATGCGTCGTTTACCTCAAAAATAGAGGATAACGCTGCCTCTGATGAATCGTTGGAGTTACCTACGACTGAAGAGATAATAGAAGTAGAAAATTTGGATAGTGCAGAGGAAGAAGTCATCGTTCAATTGGAAGAAGATACGTCCAACGAAAGAGGTTCAAGACATACATTCGATCCTACCCAAGCCTATCTTAATGAAATCGGTTTCTCTCCGCTCTTGACAGCGGAAGAGGAAATTTATTATTCACGGTTAGTTCAATTTGGCGACGCCAAAGCGCGCGCAAAAATGGTGGAAAGTAATCTGCGGTTAGTGGTGAAAATTGCACGTCGATATTATCATCGTGGTATGGAATTTTTGGATCTGATTGAAGAAGGAAATTTGGGTTTGCTGCATGCCGTAGAAAAATTTGATCCAGAAAGGGGGTTTCGTTTTTCAACGTATGCTACATGGTGGATTCGCCAAACGATAGAACGGGCCATCATGAATCAAACTCGTACCATCCGTCTACCTATCCATGTATTAAGAGAATTAAATACGTATTTAACAGCAGCTCGCAACTTAATGAAAAACCAAGATACAGAACCTACCTATCAAGACATTGCAACAGCTGTCAATAAACCAGTTGAAGATGTCAAAGACATGATGCAATTGAATGAGCGCGTGGTTTCACTGGATTCGGTGATAGGCAACGATTCCAACTCTGGTACGAGTAAATCACTTGGCGACATGCTTGCAGATAAAAGTAAAACAGATCCCGTGGATTTGCTTGCTGATGAATATTTGACTGAACAACTGCAAGAATGCCTTGAGTTGTTAAATGAAACACAACGAGAAGTGTTATGCCGTCGTTTTGGGTTGGGGGGGTATGAACGAGAAACCCTAGAAGAAGTGGGTGAGACAGTGGGTTTAACTCGAGAACGTGTGCGGCAAATTCAAATGCATGCTCTGAAAGCATTACGAGAGATCATGATAAAACGCGGTATTACAGGAGCAGATTGAATACATTCATTTTGAATCTCTGAGTCTTATTTTGTCACGGGGTCAAAAGCATTAAATCTACATTGTAGGTTAAATACATTATCATTTAAACAGATAGCAGGTAAGTAAAAATAGATATGAAAAATAGGCAGTTACACAGGCAACTCGTGTCCAATGAAAATGATCCAGCGGCCCCGCTACAAAGCAATCTTTTATTAGAGACGTATGAATCCGGTCCATGGTATTTCAGTCAAGTGAATAGCCGAATCTATCCCAGTTATATAGCGAGAGGATTAGATTGGTTAGGTCGCAAACTATCCTTTTTGCGTCGAAAAGAGTATGAAGTGGTATCTCACCTAACCAACCAAACGCCTGGCATTTGGGGAACGATCAAAATAGGTCTTTGGAAAAGCGGGTTGGGAGTCATCTTGGGTATTCCAGGTGCTGGCTTACGGTATCTGGCTTCTAAATGGAATAAAATGAGTGGGCGTCATGAAAAGAAAGATAAGCTCATTATTTCCAATTTTCGGCAAACCGATGATGAAATCATACATGACCCTCAAAAACCTTTTAATTTATATACACTCAATGCAGCTTGCCTGCCGATCTATCGTTGGATTCCTGGGTTTAAACAAATTAATAGAAAGATTTTACGGGATAATAATAGTAGAGCAGCAGAACTGGCGGAGGCTATTTTACAAAATGATTCGACAGAACATACAGTAAACGGGAATTACCAAACGTTGAGTTTGGGTCAACGACAAGAAGCCGATGTTATTTTAAAAAAACTGATGCAAGAAAAAGTTAAATTAGACGAAGCACCCGCTGTTATCTCTTTTCAAGAAGTCTTTGATGAGAATGCGGCAGCCATTTTAATCCAAAAATTAAAAAATCACTATCCTTATGTCGTGCATGCTGTGGGTCAAGGAAAGTTAACAGTAGGGAGTGGGTTAATGATTTTCAGTCGCTATCCAATAGTGGATGCGTATTTCAAAACGTATACGAATACAATGCTGGGTGAGGAGACGTTGGCTAGTAAGGGATTTTTAGGAGTTAAAATTAAAATAAATACACAACAATTTATTACAGTTTACAATAGCCATACCCAATCAGGCGGTGGTATTTTTAAAAAATTATCCACCTGGTGGAATGGCACTACCTCGTATCGTAGAGGGGTAGAATTTGGTGAAATGGCTGCTCATATGAAAAAATGGGAAAAAGAACCCCCGAAGGCAGAGCCGAATCTCATCTATCAGAAAACATTTTTAACGGGCGATCTCAATACTAAATTAAACGATGAACGACGGATGATTTCAGAAAGCGCAGGCACTTCTGCATTGAATGGATTTGAACGAGGGCAAATTAAATATGCTGGCCAGAAAGCTTTATTCGATCACTTCATTCCAACTGTTCCAACTAATTTTATTGATACTCGCGAAATCATTCACAAACTCGAACACAATACATCTGAAGAAGTGAAAGAAGCTCATTCAAGCGCCGGAAAACATCAAGGAAAAAAAGATAATCCTGACAATATAGCTATTTGCAATGCATTAGATCTGTTCACAGGAACGGTACCTTCGGATGCAGTCTTAATCTCAACCATTACAAAAAAATCGCCAATAGATCACAAAAAATCACAACCGAAAATAATTGATGCGTTATTAATGAGTCGAACGGATCAGCCATCTAAGGAGCAGTTTTTTAGCCGCATTGAATCAGTTGGTAATTCGACAGATCATCATGCAGTCAGAGGGTCATGGAATAAATATTGTTAAACATGGTTTTCTTGGACTGTTGAGATCGCTGGTTTTGTCTGATGTGCTCTTGGGTGAATTCATCAGACTCTGTATATTGCTAGAAGTAGGTGAGGTAGTGGTTGATGCATTGCTAGAGCAAGAGGTCTGGGATTCTGTTGTAAGTGTTGGAGGATGACGATCTTTATTATTATCGTTATTTTGGAAAAATGAAGAAGTGTTTAATGCTTCCTTCCAAAGATCATCGAGGAATGTATCATTAGCACCTGCTTTTAAAAGCATTATAATTAATTTGGTTGAATTTTTATTGTGCCATTTGAAAGCAAGCGTTAAGGCTGTTTCACCCTTATTATTTTGAACATTCACATCGACATCGAGTTTCTTTTCTAAAATCTTTTTGATTAAACACTCGACCACAGAAGTGTCTTGGAAACCAGTTTCATCGTCATGTATTAATTTTAAAGCGTAGAGTAAAGGTGTATTACCATCCCTATCTTTGTCGTTTGTACTCATGTTAGAATCAAAAAAATAGTCAACTAAAGTAGATCGATCTGAAGCAATAGCGTAATAAAAAGCTGTTCTGCCGCATTGATCTTTTAATGTATGATCAGCCGTATGACCAGTCTTATTGTTGCATAACAATTTCACTAACTCGACATCGCCAGACTTTGCCGCCAACATTAACGCTGTTTGTTTTTGCTTATTTTGAATATTAATCTGTAATACTGGATTCTGTAATAATTCTATTAACAAAAAAATGCCATAGGTTTTTACGGCATGGTGGAGGGCGGTGTTGCCATCATTATCAGAATGATTAATGTTACTTTGTTGGATGATACGCCCCAAAATAGGAATATGGAGGTGTGTTGCAAAATGTAATGCAATATTTCCGTTGCTGTCTTGAATCATGACATCCGCTTTATTATCAAGTAATAACTCAATGAACCTGGGGTCTTGATTTTTGAGTCTTAGGGCATGCATAAGCGATGTCCATCCTGCCGTATCTTGATCGTTAGGGTCTGCCTGCTTTAATAGTAGGCTTTTGACCTTGTCTATATCCTGTTCTTTTACGGCTCTCTGTAATGGATAGTTACAGGTAGTTGTAAACGCGTTCTTTCGTTTGTTAAGATCGATCATTGTCAAGACGGTAAATGACTCAAATCTGGTTGTAAGCATGAACAATACCCTGTTTTGTATATAGCAAATATCGTTCAATTATTATCTAGATTTATTAAAAATGTATTAACTTAAAGATTTTTTTCTTTTAGGTTGATAACCCATTGATCATCCTAAATTCGGCAGTTAAAACCGACTGCAAAGGTCTACTGCATTGAATCTAAAAGTCTTTTAGACGTTTTTTTTCTCACCGTACAGGGTATCATCAAGGCGGTGGACAGCTTATTTTATTTCTGCATATTGGTAGGCTTTATGTAATCCCTGTAATACCAGGTCGGGTAAAATGAGATCAAACAGGGATTTGTCTTTATAAAGTTGTGAAAACCCCCCAGTGCCAATAATCATGGCAGATTCATTTTGAAAAGCATCTTGTTTAAATCCTGTGATAATTTCTTTAATAGCACCCAATTGTCCATAGTACAGCCCTGTTTGAATACTTTCACGAGTCGTGCGGCCTAGGCATGAAGTTGGGATTTCTATGTCCACTTCCATTAATTTTGCGGTGTTATTTTTTAAGGATTCCATGCCTAAACGCATGCCAGGTAATATAGCACCACCCAAATAATCTTTTTTTCGATTAATAGCGCACAATGTTGTTGCTGTGCCCATATCAACAATGACAATGTTTTTATCTGGAAAGGCACTAACGGCGGCAATGGCATTGGCAATTCGATCAGCACCCACTTCATTTGGATTTTTATACTTAATATTTAATCCTGTCTTGACGCCGGCTTGTAAAATAAATAGAGAAAGTTTGAAGTATAATGACAAAGTGTGTTTGATAGTAAAATCATAACTGGGCACGACCGAGCAAATTGCTGCTGCAGTGATTTTGTGAGGCTCAATCTTGTTGGTTTGCAATACATTAATTAAAAAAATACCGAATTGATCTGCTGTGCCAAGCAAATGACTGGCATAACGAAAACGTGTCACGATTTCATTTTTACGAAAGACACCGCCTAAAATATGCGTGTTGCCCACATCTAAACAAAGTAACATAACAAACCCTTAATCGGTTAACTGAGGCGTGGTGGAAATATTATCTATGAGTCTAACATCATCTAACCAAACGGCACCCAAACGGCGACCCCATTTTTCAGCGATATAATCGACTTTAAATCCATGCGATTGTAATGTTGCTATGATTTTTTCTATCGTTTCTGTTTGTTTCAATATTTTTGGAAAATAAGCCGCCGTTTCGCGCTGTGTTGGATTTAATCGCTGATTTCTTGAACTGAATGCAAGCTGATCACTGGCTCGCACTGTTTCGCAAGCGATAATGTCAGTAGAAATAAATAAGGCAGTTACCATTTTTTTAACGAGAAGCCATTGTTGATAATCTTTTTCACCGAAATAAGCGCGAGTCGCTTTGATCAGATTTAACAATTTTAATACCACCGTTAGCATACCATTAAAATGCCCGGGTCGATGCGCACCTTCCAGTTCTCGGCTTATCATTGTTTCAGTGACTTGAATTTCATACTGATCGGGGTACATTTGATTTACTTCTGGTGCAAAAAGATAATCGATTTGATGATCGGAAAGGAGTTTTGCATCTTGCTCTATTGTTCTTGGATACGTCGCAAAATCCTGTTGTTCGTTGAATTGAGTAGGATTAATAAAAATACTGATGATAGCTACCTCATTTTCACGTTTCGCACGTTGACATAATTGCAAATGACCTTCGTGTAAATTACCCATGGTTGGCACAAATCCTATGGTTTTATTACCTAAATTATTCCGAATGACTTGCCATGCTTCAATGTCCGTAACAATGTTCATCGTTAGGGAATTCTCCTGTTTTGATTGATTTGACATAGGATTCTATCCCATTTTTTAATTGTTCGTAACCATTGACAAATGACTTGGCAAATTTCGGTTTAAAATCGCTATTAAGTCCTAGTAAATCTTGAAATACAAGCACTTGCCCATCCGTGTCAGGGCCTGCGCCGATCCCAATGGTAGGGATATTCAGTGCTTGCGTAATGTCTTTAGCGAGGGTGCTTGGCACACACTCTAATACAATCGAAAAACATCCCGCCTCTTGTAATAATAGGGCATCTTTTTTTAAACGCGCGGCGCTTTCTTCACGGGTTCCTTGTACTTTATATCCACCCAATACGTTAATACATTGTGGAGTCAACCCTAGGTGCCCCATCACTGGAATTCCCGATTCAGTTAAGTGGCGTATGAGTCGAATATTTCCCGCGGCACATTCTAATTTAATCGCATGGGCCCCCGCTTGCATAAGAGATTGTGCAGCTGAGACACTGTTACTGAGCGATTTGCGGTAACTTAAAAAAGGCATGTCAGCGATGATCCACTTATTTCCAATACCTCGGCTGACAGCAGCAGTGTGAAAACACATCATGGGTAACGTCGCAGACAGTGTATCTTTAAATCCGTGCATCGTCATTGCCGCACTGTCACCAATGAGAACACAATCTACCGAGGTGTTTGCCACCAGGCGAGCGCTGGTATAATCATAACAAGTAATGACACTGATTTTTTCACCTGCTATTTTTTTTTGATAAAAATCTAACACATTCATCAGAGTGTTTCCTCTTGCATGGTTTGGTAACAGACAACAAATTGTTTATAGATTGCTTGAAAGGAATCGCCAAGCAATGCTTGAATATTGTCATCGATGGTACCAAGATCATTGCGTGTTAATGGGCCTGTGAGTGCTGTTTGCCAATGCGTGATTAGGTTATGCGTTTGTTGTTGTAAATAAGGAAAACACACAGAAGCAGGTAACTTAAATTCTTTCTCAAAAGTGGAAAAAACTTTTTGCCAAAGTAGGCAGCTAAAATTACCCCCCAATACACATAAAGCATGATATTTCTTTTTCAGTGCGGTGGTTAAACTAAAATGCGGATTGGGTAATCCTGGAAAAAGATTAGAAAAGGCGGGCGCGTTTTCATCTAACATAAAAGGAATGGATTGGTAATCGCTTAACGGATACATCTCGCTGCTAAAGCTCATCAACGGGTGCGCACCATAGGCATAAGGCGTCACTAAGCTGCCAGAGCAATGTATCATCAGTGGGTTTGCCAAAGGAAGAAAAGTTTTTATAAAGGGTTCAATGGCTTGGTCACTAATCAAGACGAGTACGTGGGTGGTGTCCATGAGCATTTCGTATAAGTGACTGAGAGGAAGCGCTCTATGCCAGTGCTGAAAATGGATTTGCTGCAATAAAAAATACTGCTGAAAGTGCCGTGCTAAACGGCCATTGCCAATGATTAAATACCGAGGTACCTGTCGCATGATCAAGTCCTATCGCTTTCTAAGATGGCGTCAATCTATCGCAACTATGTTGCATTTTCAAGCAAATAAATTTTTTAGACTGTCTTTGGTGAATTCGGACAAAATAGGTTCTGCATTTTCTTTGTAAATAAGGATACTGCCTGTGTTGTGCCAAGGACCAAGAACAGTGCGAGTAGCGGGTAGCGTGTGAAGTTGTAAATGATGCAAAAAAGGCCTGTGTGTGTGTCCATGAATTAAGTGCTGAACCTTGTGTTTCTGCATAACGCGTCTGACTTCGTCTTGGGTCACATCCATAATATGAGCAGGAGCAGTACGGGTATACTGGCTACTGGCTTGTCGATAGCGTTTGGCGATGATGTGTCGTTTGCGAAGTGATTTTAAAAGAAAAAGGGTTTGGAAAAACCAATGACGAGACTTCTTGCGAAATTTAAGATATTTTTTATCGTGTGTGCAGAGTGTATCGCCATGCATTAATAGTGTTTGAGTGCCGAATAAGTCAATGACTTGCTCATCAGGTAATAACTTGCAACCGGAGTTTTTTAAGAAGGATTTGCCGATGAGAAAATCTCGATTACCATGCATGAGATAAATTGACATGCCTTGGTCACTGGCCTGTCTTAAGTGTTTCATGACGGATACATTGAATGCGGAAAGATCGTCGTCACCAATCCATGCCTCAAACAGATCCCCTAAAATAAAAAGTGAATCGATGCGGGCTGTTATAGCAGCCTGTAACAATGCAAAAAAAAGCTCCGCGCTCTCCAAATGACGCTCTTCAAGATGTAGGTCAGAAATGAAAATTTTGATCATAAATTTATTATTCTGTCAAGTGATTTATTTTAAAAAATAATTTTATTATTATCATATAATTAAACTGTGGGTTTATTTTATCGGTAGTGAGGAGGTGTGCATATGAATTTATTATTACATTCAACCCCTACTGCTCTATGGCATAGCATTATACATAACGCGGAAGAGACGTGCTCCGTTTTTTTAAAAGAAGAATTGGAAGCGTACTTAGTGTTTTTATTATCTCGTTATACCACTAAACCTGAGTTTGTTAACCAATTAATAGCACATGAGTTTTTACGAGCAATGGCCTCTACGCCCGCTGAACGTAACCAAGCCTTAAAAGATGTCGGCGATAAATGCTTGTTATTTGCTGGTTTGTTTCCGAGCATAGCCGAAAAACGTCTTGTAAAACTGAGTTATTTTGTTAAGTTAGGCCAGGCTGCCTATATCGGCATGTCTGCTAAAGAGAATGACTTATATGAATCGCTTGCGGAGCAGTTTGTTTCTATGATGGATATATTGCAATCCATTCGTTATCATTCAAAAGAGCATGCTGAGCTATTACCCCTGCAAGCCTATGAGGTTTGGAGTGAGACGGGTAGTCAACGAGCGCTATCCATCTTGAAACAATACACGAGTTCTATTCCTTTCATCCTAGATAACCACGATATACGTTTTACAAAAAAATAACTCTCTCAATTTTGACCTTTGTTACCTCAAGTGTTTGAAAATGCTGGTCATTACCCCATAGAGTCTACTAAAATGTGGGCGTGCTTCGGGCCGATACAGTGTACAATCGGAAGCAATTAACCCTGAAAAAAACATGGGAGTCGTGGATCGATGCGTTTGGTTTTGTTGGGATGCCCTGGGGCTGGAAAAGGTACCCAGGCGAAATTAATTCAAGAAAAGTTTCATATTAGCCAAATATCTACAGGAGATATGCTGAGGGCTGCTATTACCGCAGGAACCCCATTAGGAAAACAAGTTAAACAGATGATGCAAGAAGGTAAATTAGTTCCTGATGAGGTGATGATTGAATTAGTGAAAGACCGGATGACTCACTCAGATTGCCAGAATGGGTTTTTATTGGACGGTTTTCCACGAACTATCCCTCAAGCGATGGCATTACAAACAAATAATATTGCATTAGATTATGTGGTGGAGATCGATGTACCTGCGGAAGAATTAATTCGACGCTTAACGGGACGTCGGGTCCATCCCGGTTCAGGGCGGACTTATCATTTGATTTATAACCCTCCCAAACAGGCCGGTTTAGATGATGTTACCGGTGAACCTTTAATTCAACGGTCTGATGACAGAGAGGAAACCATTTTGAAACGATTGGCGGTGTATCATGAACAAACAGAACCGCTAATTCATTTTTACAAACATCAGTTACATTCTGGCGTGAATCCAGCGCCAATCTATATTAAAATTAATGGGTTAGGGACTGTTGAAGAAATCAGCCAAAAGATTTTTTCTGCTTTGATAAAATAGATAGCGCTACTAAGGAGAGAGCCGATGGATTGTACTAAATGGATAATCATTCTGCTATTGGCAATGGTAAGCATACCAGCTGCATTTGCAGTAGGAATGCATCATGATTCACCGATCGGCTATTGGAAGGCAATCGATGATGCTACAGGCCAGCCTAACCGTATTGTCCAAATTTGGAAAACAGAAGATCAAATATTGATGGGTAAAGTGGTTAAAATTTTCTCTAACACAAATTCAGAAAAGAGTAAATTTTGCACTGCATGCACAGGAAATAAACATAATCAGCCTTTAGTTGGCATGGTCGTTATGTCTGGTCTTAAAATGCACAAAAATCAATGGAAAATGGGTCAAATTTTAGACACAGACAATGGCAAAATTTACCACTGTGCGTTGAAGTTAACGGAAAAAGGTAACAAATTGAATGTAAAGGGTTATCTTGGGTTACCTTGGTTTGGCCGTTCACAAACATGGGAACGAGTTGATTTAATGTCTGGTTAATCCCATACTGAGCACAGCCGGTTATTCTGACTGATGCATTTCCCTGGTTATTTCTCTTTCAATCAGTGCTAAGATAATTCTATGCAGATAAAAAGGAGTAGCTCGCTATGGAACTCAAGCATGTTGCTGCAATCAGCGCTTTGTTAGCCGTCTTTTTATTCCCAATCGTAGGGTATTGTTCCTGCGGCGTGCCATCTCAGTGTAGGCCCAATCCCTGTGCAGATAGTATTAGCGAATGCCAATGTACGGATCCCGCTTGTCGCGCAGACACCACTTGTTTGAGTCGTGCAAGATGTTGCCATTATTTCGGAAATGTAGGTGCTGATGGACCATCTGACTCTGATCCATAATCCTACAGTCGGTTTTAACTGCCGACTGTAAAATAATAAAATTTATAACGTTTATCAATAGGTTATTTTCGGTTTTTGTGCTTTTTCGTGAACAAAATATGTGATCGAGTTATAATAAGATGGTGCTAAGGGTGAGAGTATGTCGTATCGCGATACCATTTATTGGGAGGTTGTCATGAAAACGCATGCAAAAAAAAATGGACATAGCCACAACTACAATTTACAGCATGATATTGAGAAAATTCGTTCCGCATTTGCAGACACTTCATATGATGTCAAAAAGAAGGCTGAGGATTTATTACTAGAATCCCTAGAAAATTTAAAAGAAAAATCTTTTACTGCAAGAGAAAGAGTGGCAACCTACACATCCGAAAAACCATTTCAAACGATTGGTATTGCTATGTTAGCAGGCGCTATTTTAGCATTCTACTATAGAAAATAAAAAGCTTTGTGCAAGGAAGGGCATGACAAGACACCAAAGGAATGAGGATAGAGACGAGGGTAACACAGCAATTTTTAGCAGGTATGCCAGAAAATTGCTGTTGTTAATACCCACGTTGATCAGCGTTGGATACAATATCACGACCTTATTTGGTTTAGAGGTAGCTCTCGCCAAAAAGAGTGCTGTTAAAATTATTGTATTGAGCATGATTGCAACGTGCCTGTTTCTGTCAGCCTGGCTGTCCTTCTTAGTTCTGTTGTTTTTTTATCTTCTCTCATGGCAGATCAGTGCAGTGGTTTCTGTTTTTATTATTTTTGTCACCAACCTCGTTGCATTCGGTGTAGTGACTTATTTTATCATTAAATTGAAAAAGCATTTATTTTTTCCCGCCATTCGTCATCAATTGATTAAAGTAAAAAGGAAATTGTACTAGTTAATATCTGGTCAAGCGTTCATCTTTATTTTGATTTCTGCAGTTTAAATAAGTGAAATAGCCATGTTGTCTGAATTGACGATATGCTCTAGTTTATAGTTAAATGGTCATCAGATGACGACACAAGGAGAAAAATATCGTGTATGAAGTTCCACACTATATTAATGGAAAAAAAACCAGCATTAAAACTCGTGAGTTAGTCCTTTACAATCCAGCAACCGGTGACTCGATCGGCTGTTTGCAGGTGGCTAATCAACAAATCGTTGAATCCGCCGTCATTGCAGCCAAAACCGCTTTTTCTGCTTGGTCAACTAAACCGGCAGCTCAGCGCGCAAAAATACTATTTCGTTATAAAATGCTACTCGATGCCAATAAGCAAAAACTGGCTGAATGGATTACGCAAGAGCATGGTAAAACGAACCAGGAAGCATTAGGTTCGATTCAACGTGGGATTGATGTCGTTGAATTTAGCTGTGGTATTACGCAGCATCTTAAGGGAGGCTATGCCGACGAAATCGGATCAGGCATTGACAGTTATTCCATGCATCAACCACTCGGTGTGTGTGTGGGTATTACACCTTTTAATTTTCCAGCAATGATTGCGTTGTGGCTATTTCCGATAGCTATTGCCTGCGGTAATACCTTTATTTTAAAACCTTCAGAAAAAGATCCTTCTTGTGCATTATTATTAGCTGAATTGGCTAAAGAAGCCGGTGTTCCTGATGGAGTAGTCAATGTATTGCAAGGTGATCAAGAAACAGTAGATGCTTTACTGAATCATCCTGATATCAAGGCGATTAGTTTTATTGGATCCTCCCAAGTAGCCAAGAAGGTGCAACAACAAGCCACCGCTCAGCATAAGCGTGTGCAAGCATTTGGTGGTACCAAAAATCACTGTATTGTCATGCCTGATGCCGATATGAATGAAGCTGCATCCGCTTTGGTCACTTCTGCTTACGATTGTGCAGGCGAACGTTGCATGGCCATTTCAATTATCGTAGCCGTCGGTGATGCTGTTGCCGATCAACTCATTGCAATCATGAAACCTTTGATTGAGCATTTAAAAATAGGTCCTGGTAATCAGGCGGATACCAATATGGGACCATTAGTGACTAAAGCGCATTGGCAACGTGTCATCTCCTATATTGATGCAGGAAAAAAAGAGGGTGCTCACCTCGTAATAGATGGCAGTCAGTATAAGCCACCCAATCATGAAAATGGTTTTTTTATGGGGGCTTGCCTTTTTGATCAGGTAAAACCCGGCATGCAGATTTATCAAGACGAAATTTTTGGACCCGTACTTTCCATTGTTAGGGTGCCCGATTTTGATTCCGCATTGCAATTAATCAATCAACATGATTATGGTAACGGCACCGCCATTTTTACGCGAGATGGTTTTACAGCAAGAACGTTTGCAGAAAAAGTCCAAGTCGGTATGGTCGGTATTAATGTGCCCGTTCCGGTCCCAGTAGCACAATTTAGTTTTGGAGGTTGGAAACAATCCCTATTTTCCGATATGGGTATGTATGGGTCTGAAGCCATTCGATTTTATACAAAATTAAAAACAGTGACGCAACGTTGGTTTCCAAGGAGATAGTAGCATGATCATTGGATTTATTGGGTTAGGGCATATGGGTAACCCCATGGCTCAACATCTATTAAAGAATGGCTTTAAATTATATGTCTACGATGTTGTGCCTCATTCGGTTGAAACGATGGTATTAGCCGGCGCGACTTCAGTCAGGTCTGTCGCTGACATTGCCGAAATGTGTGATGTGGTGTTCACCAGTGTTCAAAATACACAGCAAGTCATAGAAATTTGTCTTGCAGAAAACGGTTTATTTTCTCATGCCAAAAAAAATCTGCTTTATATCGATTGCTCATCCATTGATGTCAATGAAACACGTCAATTACATCAAGAAGCAGAGAAACGAGAGATTGCTATGTTAGACGCACCCGTTTCGGGAGGAGTCGGTGGTGCGATAGCGGGTAGTTTGACTTTCATGGTGGGTGGCACGAATGAACATTTTCAACGTGCACAACCGATTTTAGCCATGATGGGTAAAAAGATTATTCACGCAGGGCAGGCGGGTAATGGACAAGCAGCAAAAATTTGTAATAATTTACTGCTGGGTGTTTCTATGATAGGTGTGGCTGAAGCATTTACCTTGGCGAATAAATTAGGTTTAGATCAAAAAAAATTTTTTGAAATTAGTTCCAATTCATCAGGTCAATGTTGGTCTATGACTGTCAATTGTCCTGTGCCAGGCATACTTGATCATGCGCCTTCTAATCACGATTTTCAGCCGGGGTTTATGGCGAAAATGATGTTAAAAGATTTACAATTGGCTCATCATGCGGCAGAATCGGTAGGTATTTCAGTACCATTAGGTTCAGTAGCGGCAGAACTCTATCGATTGTATGTGAACCAAGGATTTGGAGAGAGAGATTTTTCGGGGATTATCAATCTCATCAATCCGTTACAAAAATAACCTCGAAGTAGAGAAGACGTATCGCATAATGTTGTCAGAGTGATTCATTCCGCAATTTCAGGCGTAGCTCTTTACGGGCTATAGCTTGTTTATAACGTTTTTTTTCTATCTCATTTTGAATAAGAAGCGGCTGAACTGGCGTAGGTTTTCCTTGCATATCGAGAGCAACCATTGTGAAATAACAAGTGTTAGTGTGTCGGGTTTCTCGTGTTAATAAATTTTCTGCGATAACTCGAATTCCCACTTCCAAGGATGTGTTTCCTACATAATTGACTGAGGCAAGAAACGTAACCAATTCACCCACGTGGATCGCTTTACTAAAAGTCACTTGATCAACGGATAAGGTGACAATCAATTTTCCTGAATAACGAGAAGCACAAACATAAGCTACTTTGTCTAATAAGCTTAATATGTGCCCTCCATGAACGTTACCTTGAAAGTTGGCCATGTCAGGAGTCATGATTTCAGACATGACAATGGTCTTAGGTGGAATTTCTTTTTGATTGTCTTCATCCATAAAAAGCCTCATTGCTCAATGAATCAGAAACGAATCACTATAGTATATCAATAGAATGATCCCATCGGATATTTCTCGCTTGAGAAGCTGTTATGAATAAATATTATTTAGCCATTTTTAACAAATTTAATTATAAATTCTACAGGAAAAAGAAACGTGTTAGATACTAAAGTACAAGGGACTGGGCTAGTGGAAGCGTTAATCAGTTTATTGCTTCTTTCATCCATATTCATTGCTTTTGAAGAAACACAGCTTTTTACGTTTCATCAATCAGAAAACTCGCTGTTATTTTCTATTGCTGTGATTCAATTAAAAAATATCTCTGAGCGTTTACGCGTATCTTGTTTCAATTCGGACAAACACGAGTTGCCTGATCTATCTGTATGGAATCAAGAAAATGCAGAGGTATTACCACGAGGACGAGGTGAGGTATCGGGTCATTATCCTACGTATCAAATAACGGTGCGGTGGGGAAAAGACGATCCAAAAAATTGTAAAGAACATATAGGAAAATCGGGATGTTTATCAGAAGAAATACACATGGAATGACATTAATCGAAATTTTCTTAGGGCTTATTTTGGGGAGCATGATTTTGAATAATCTCTTTGAAATATATTTAGCTACAACGAAAAATCAGATGTGGTTAGTATCGCTTAACAAGGTGCAAGAAAATATGCGTATGGCAACACAATTATTGACAAATGACATTCACAAAGCGGGTTTTTCGGGTTGTTTGAAAAAAAATTCAATCAATTTAACGAATCATACTGTGCTGAATCTCGACCATCACATAGCACCATATGAACCCATCGAAAAAAAACATAATACAGATGGTATTAGCATTTGGTATGCAAAGACATTAGTGAGTTTGTTGAGTCAATCTATGAAAAATAAAAACATTCTGGTGACTAAAAAATCCGATGTAATCTCTAAAAGAACCATTATGTTGATTACGGATTGTTTAACAGCAGATGTGATTGAGATAGAACATAAAGAATCCCATGCGGGAGAAGACAAGCTTTATTTAAACCAACCGTTACATAAGTTATATGACAAAAATTCAGAACTATGGGTATTGTATCAGGCAAATTATTTTATAGCAGACACAGGAAGAAAAAATAATGATAAAAAACCTATTTACAGCTTATATCAAAAAAATAGGTATGGAGAAAAAATAGAGGTAATAGAAGGAATAGATTACATGAAAATAACATTTTTCCCCGATACAGTGTCATTAAACAACCGCATTCAGAGCGTATCTATCAAACTACGCATGGTTTCATCCTTGACAAGTCAAGTGAAAAAGCAATGGTATCTTTATTTAGGATTGCGAAATGCTTAAACCACAATCCGGTTTTATTTTATTTTATGCCTTACTGATACTGCAAATGATGATAGGTATTAGTACGTATATGGTGCACAATGCGTTGCAAGAAATCAAAATGAATCAAAGTAGTTGGCGGCATCAACAACAGGCTACATTAACTGAGCAGCTGCTGACTCAGACTGAAAAAATGCTGCAAACTCATACTTCATCTTGTATGATTCCACATACAGCAACGGAGGATTTATTGGGCAGGCCAGTCGATTGGTGGGAGTTATATAGTTGTCAAGGTCAACTATCTCAAGTTAAATATTATTATGTGATTGAAGATATTATGCAGGATGCTTGTGCGGAAGTGATAGGTCAAGATCAACTCGGAGCACGTTTTTTTCGAATTACATTAGTCAGTTATAGTATCAAAAATAAAGAAAAATGGATCTTGCAAAGTATGACTTTAAAATCAGATAATGGTCAAGATCAGTGTCATGGTTCGCACCATCAAGTCAATCCTGGCAGGCAGTCATGGAACCAATACGAATATTAAAAGGAAATAGTTATGTCAAAGAATACACTAAAAGATAAAGTGATTTTTATCACAGGCGCGAGTCGTGGAATAGGAAGGGAAATCGCACTTCGATTTGCAAAAGAGGGAGCGACTATTGTCATAGGCGCGAAAACCATAGAACCGCATCCCACATTAGAAGGCACTATTTATTCGGTTGCTAAAGAAGTGATGGCTGCAGGAGGGCGAGCAATCCCATTGGTATTGGATGTAAGGGATGAGGCGATGGTGCATCAGGCAGTTGAAGAAACCATTAAACAGGTGGGTAAAATAGATATACTGGTAAACAATGCAAGTGCTTTGTTTTTGGCGCCCACTCTTGAAACCCCCATGAAACGGTTTGATTTGATTTTTTCTGTCAATGTAAGAGCCACATTTTTATGCTCTCAGGCTTGTATTCCTCATTTAAAGAAATCAGCTAACCCGCATATTTTAACTCTCTCACCTCCGCTCAGCATGGAAGCAAAATGGTTTAAAAATCATCTCGCTTACACCATGTCCAAATATGGTATGAGTATGTGCACCTTAGGCATGGCAGAAGAGTTTAAGCCTTTTGGTATTGCTGTTAATTCGCTATGGCCAAAAACGACCATTGCCACCGCGGCTGTTGCAGTCAATTTCCCAAAAGAAGTACTTTTAGCAAGTAGGAAACCGAGCATCATGGCGGATGCAGCTTATGAAATTACGACAAGTGATAGCAAATCCGTGACGGGTCAGTTCTTCATTGATGAAGAGCTACTCAGATCACGAGGCGTCACTGATTTTAGCCAGTATGCCAATGATCCTAAACAGACTTTATTCACTGATCTTTTTGTTAATTAAACTCCGAACTCGGGTTAAGTAAGAAAGTTGAGCATGGCCTAATGTGAGTCTACTCATAGAAACCTAAATTCGGCAGTTAAAACCGACTGCAAAGGTCTACTGCATTGAATCTAAAAATTTTTTTCACTTATTTTTGTCTCACCGTACAGGTGCGTACTGTCTCGCCAAAAATAAGTGAAAAAAACTATTATCTTCAATGCATTAGCCCTTTTCGTTACGGTTTTAACTGCCGAATTTAGGATCAAGATGATTCTGATGTGTCATTGTCTCCCTCTAGTGTGGAATACGCTGAGGGAGAGGATTCCCATCCATACATTGGAATTGAGAGAGTGGCCAATCTATCCATCGATTGAGCAGTGGAAAATATAAACCTGCATAAGTCGGTCTTTTGTCCAATTCATAGATAGCTTTATGATACAATTGAATTTGTTTTTGATGCTTTTTCTTTTCTTTTAATAAAAAAGTATCCATGTCCAACGGGTTTGTTGGGATAGCGGTTTTATAGTCGATAATCCAACGAATATTATTTTTATCTACAAAGGTTCTGTCAATACTGATTTGCACAGGAGTTCCTTCTATTATAACGGTTAATTTCCATTCGGATTTTGCATGGGTATGGTGTTGCAAAATCCATTGACCGATTGGATCGGCTAATGTGTTGTCAATAGCTAACCGAATAGTATTGGCTGCCTGTTTAATCGCCTGTTTATTCATACCTAATTGACGAAGTTGATTCTGAATCGTAATTAACTGGGTATGATGAGGCTGGTCTTGCCACCAATGAGTGCCTTTTAAAGA
>JAKBCU010000028.1 GCA_021807565.1 Pseudomonadota bacterium
ATCTAAAGACACTGGATGCCAGCTAAAATCATGCTGGCATGACAGAAATAGCATTGAGCTTATCCGGAATTCGCGTTTTTAGAAAAACTGATGCGATGTATCGGTTATAACTGGAAAAAAAACAAGGGCTTGAAAGTGAGATAATCTTCAGAAGCCGCAACATGCTTGTTCCAACATGGATGATGGTATCTAATTCATTCGTCTACTCTGTTTATTATCGCAGACATTCAATTCCAATATAGCCAGTTTGTGGCGACACTCTCTAGGATTGAGTGTCTTAATTTCTTCCAGTGTGATGTGTCTATTCGAAAGCATGTGTACAATGTTGTACATAAATAACATATGAATGCGAGCGAAGCCTATTTCAGTCATGTCTTGTAATGTCATTAACTGCATACGCAATAGTTGTAATCCCGTTTCAGTTAAAATGGACTGTAGAATTCCGGTATCTAGTCTAGCGGCATCACTGATGGAAATTAAACGTTCATTTAAAGCAGTTAACCCTAACGGTGAGATGAGGTGTTTCATTACCACTAAATTATTTATCTGTTCTTTCATTTGTATTAGCATGGGAATAGAAATGACTTTTTTTTCTAATGCTTTTATCCCATCCGTAGATAAAATAATGTTTAAGATAGCTCCTCCCAGAGTGATTGCTTCTTCTGCAGTGATTAAATGCTGACTCAGTGCTTTCATTCCTTTGGGTTCTAATAATCGCTTTAAGCAATCGTCATCAAGCTGATAAAGGTTTTCTAACGTGATTAACCGTTGAGTGAATGCCTTATAACCGGATGCTGAAAAAAAATAGTTTAAGTTTTTTGTATTCATTCGAAAAATTTGTTGTATTGTAATGACATCTTCACCTAACATTTGTAGAGCAAATCGATTATTAATTTTTTCGATAGCCGACTCATGATCTGTCACATAATCTATTAATTGTTCTTGTAACTGTACAGGTGAAATTAGCTCTTGATCCACTTGTGTTATTAAATTAGTTAATATACGGTGAATAGCAGATAGAGAATAATAATTCAGCTGTATTTCAGATTCGTTTTCGATTTTGCTCAGGATATGCGGGTGCTTTTCACTAAAAAGGGAAATAAGCCGATTGATTTGTTGAATTAATTGGGACGTGCATTCTTTTTTTTCATTTAACTGTTTTTCTCCAAGACTAATGAACTTATATTCTGGAATTTGCTTGACGCGCTGTCGAAATAATTTAGATACAGGCTTACGAATGAGTTTTTCAATCGGTAAATAAGATAAGATTTCACTTTGGAGTTCACAGGGTAAACCAAAAAAATTAAACGGCTTCGTTGGGGCAGAGTTGGAAGATTTTTTCCGTGAAGTTTTTCTGAAAAACATAACTCATTCCTTTTAAAGAGAATAAACCTAAATTCCGCCGTTAAAACCGACTGTAAAGGTCTACTGCATTGAATCTAAAAATTTTTTTCACTTATTTTTTTCTCACCGTACAGGTGAGTACTGTCTCGTAAAAAATAAATGAAAAAAACTTCTATCTTCAATGCATTAGCCCTTTTCGTTACGGTTTTAACTGCTGAATTTAGGATAAAAAATAGCAATCATCCTTTAATAAGTTATCGTATTGTTAAATACCTGCCGGGGAAATCATTTGTTGTTTTGCAACCAACTTGTTCTCTTGAGTCAGCCGTAATAGGAGTGGCATACATAAAAATAATAAAACACCCGTCGCAATTGAGGTCCATCCTAAAAGAGAGAAAGTGTGTGAAAAACTGGGGTTTGTTATTAACGGATTGATAGAGTTAGAGCCCAGGGCCATGGTGGAAAAGTAGCCTGATAAGGTTGCAGCAACACCGGTAATCATCATCCAAGTACCCATCATTACACCTTGTAAATGAACAGGTGCCAGTTGACCTACCATGGCATAACCAATAGGTGAAATAAACAACTCTCCTATGCTTTGAAAAACATAGCTAGCAATAATCCAGTTAAAATTAACAAGACCTGCTGGATTCGCAAAGTGAATTCCTACTGGAAGAATGGCAAGAGAAATACCTATTAATAATAATGCAATGGAAAATTGATTAGGAATTGTCCATTGCAAACCGCGTTCACGCATTGCTGTAAATAATACACTCAACACAGGACCGCCAATAATGATGACGATAGTATTAATATTTTGTACCCATTGTGGGGCAATTAATAAACCCAGGTAATGTCTATCGACATTGCGTTCTACGAATAACATCAGTCCCATGGGAGCTAACTGGTAGAGAGTCCAGAATACAACTGAAGTGATGGCTAAAATTAAGTAGGCCCATATTTTTTTTCTAGCATCAGCATGCGGTTGTTTAATGGCGAGAATAGCGATGACAAAAACCATCATAATACCAACGGCCATAATGAGGTGGTTGCTGAAGTGAGCATTTTTTAACATAACTTGTAGTGCTAACATCAGTATAATGATCAAGACAATACCTTTTATACTGCTAGCTAATTGTTTCGATCGAGGCAGCTTGAGGTACCGCGTATTGGTATCAGATAAAGTTTTCCATTTAAATGCAGTCATTAAAAGAGCGCCAACATTCCCTAGACTGGCTAGCAAAAAAAGCGGTTGATAAGCATTGTATAATTGAAAATACCCGCTAATAGAAAATCCAACAAAAAAACCAATATTCATACCGCTATAATTCCATAAGAAAGCGGCTTCACGACGTTTATCTTGAGGTTGAAACAGTTGTGTCAACATGCAATTGATACAAGTGACGTTCAGACCCGCACCCGTTAAAAACACAGCGAGTCCCCAATACAAACAAGTGGTAGTTGGAAAAGAAAGTAAAATGCAGCCAATCACTTGAGAGCACATTCCAACGGCAAATAAATTACGATAGCTCAAATAGTTTCCGCCAATATAGCCACCCAATAAATGTAATGCATAATTGAAAGCGACAAAAGAAGCCGTGATGCCAGTTGATATGCTATCACTTAATTTTAAACGATTTGTCGTATACAACACGATGGTTGAATAGAGGACACTAAATGATAGCGTCGCAAACATTTGAATGAAAAAGAGCGCGCCGGCACCTGTTGGCATGATATCAGTGTATTTTTGATATAAACTTTTCGTTGTTTGGGTTTGGCTCATGAGCAGTCTCCCTACAAAAACAAAAAAACTAGTTTTTTTGCCATTCTCAACTGAAATAGACACAAAGGCAACAGTTATAGTGAACAACCGGATAATATTCTCTAAGGGTGACAGACCCTAAGTGAGCAGAAAACCCGTTTCGTTGAGCAGTAAAACGACTTCCTGTTTAAATTGATCAAATAGAAGAGGAATTTCTTTGTTATCACCTTTTTTCAGTGCATTTTCAAGAGTGGAAATAGCTTGTTTCAGTCTTGGGAGACCACAATAGCAGACGGCGCCATGCAATCTATGTAATTGCTGAAGGAGTTTTTTGTCTTCTCCCATTGTTTTTAATTGGCTAAGTTGAGATACTTCTTCGGGCAGTGTCTTAATTAACGCACTCAGCATTTCTTCTGCTAATTCGCGTTTATTCCCTGTTAATTTTAATCCAAGTTGCCAATCAACAATCGGAAGTGTATTGAATTTTGGATTTGTCATCGTTTTTCTCATTCATTAGGTCGATGAACGCTGATGATATCAGGCAGTCGATTCATTTCAGATAGAAGTAATTTGAGCTGATCCTTTTCATGAATCTGTATCGTGAGTGCAATATAGAGTCGGTGATTGTTTTTATTCAATGTAGAATTCAATCGGATCAAATCAATATTGAGATGCGTTAACAATACAGGAATATCTTTTAATAGCGCTTGTCCCAATCCCTGAATTTGTAAGTCAACGTAATACTGACCTGCTTGATTTCCATCCCAGTTGACATTAACGAATCGATTATCCTCACTCGAATAACGGTTAATGATGTTGCTACAATCCTGTCGATGAATGGATACACCGCGTCCCTGAGTGATATATCCAATGAGTGCATCTCCAGGAATGGGTTTGCAGCATTTAGCAATTCGTGTCAACAAATCATGTATCCCAGCAATTTTTATACTTTGGTCTACAGGATACGTTTTAGCGAGAGGATTGACCGCCGGTGTTTTGGCCGGTGTTTCTGATTTGTGAGTGGAAGAAAAGGTATGAATGATTTGGCCCAGTCGTAAGTTGCCGTGACCGATTGCGGCAAATAATGCTTCGTCATTTTTACAGTGAAAACGTGCAGCAATTTTTTCAAAGCTAATGTGAGTCAAACCGCATTTTGCTAATTCGCGTTCTAATTGATTTTTGCCTGATTCAATATACTGAGCGATTTCTTGTTGTTTGAACCAATGCAATACCTTAGAGCGTGCACGGGATGTTTTTAAGTATCGGCATGTTTTATCAAGCCAGTCTCGGCTAGGTGTTCCATTTTGCATACTCAGAATTTCAACTTGATCACCGGTGCGTAAGTGATAGGTCAAAGAAACAATATTGCCATTAATTTTTGCGCCTCTGCAAGTATGTCCCAATTGTGTGTGTACATGATAAGCAAAATCTAAAGGTGTGGCACCCAAAGGTAAATCAATGATCTCACCAGCGGGAGTGAAAGCATAGACTCTATCTTTTAACACCTCTTCAATGGAATGATCGAGAGGGCTTTCCTGAAGAGAGGGATCTTTGTGCCAGGAAAGTAATTGTCGCAATAAAGTAATTTTGGCTTCATAGTCGAGTGGCTGCAATTTCTTTTCTTTGTATATCCAGTGAGCCGCCATACCATGCTCTGCTTTTTCATGCATATCATGGGTGCGTATTTGTATCTCAAAGTGTTGACCCCTATCATTGATGACAGCAGTATGAATAGAGCGATATCCGTTGGCTTTTGGTTTACTAATGTAGTCATCGAACTCGGCAGGAATATGATCGAATAAGCTATGCACGATACTAAGCACCGTGTAACAATCGGTAATGGACGGTACTAACACACGTATAGCGCTATAATCAAAAATAGCTTGGTAATGCAGATGCTTACGTTTAGCTTTAAGATAAATACTGTAAATATGTTTTGCCCGGCCGTATATCGTTGCCTGAATGTGAGATTGAGTGAAGGCTTGATTGAGTTGTGTGATGACATCGTGAATGCGTTTTTCGCGATCGCTGCGTCGTTCAGCCAGAAATGAAGCAATCATTTTATAGGTATCAGGTTGTGTATAGCGAAATGCCGTATCTTCTAACTCCCATTTCAACTGCCAAATGCCTAAACGATTGGCGAGAGGGGCAAAAATATCCAGTGTTTCTTGAGCGATACGGTTGCGCTCATCGAGGTTAATATTCTTAATGCCTCGTATGACACAAGTGCGTTCAGCCAGTTTGATAATCACGACTCGAATATCCGAGACCATCGCCAAAAATGTTTTACGTAACCTGTCAATTTGCGTTTGATTGTGTGTTTTATGAATATGGTTGAGTGAATTTAATTGGAGTGCATTTAGAGCAAGTTGCGTAATCGATTCACCCAGTTGATGTGTGAGTGTATCATGCGGCACTTCAGTGGCTTGCAACGTGCTTGAGATAATCGCTGCTGCCACTGCATCTTGATCAAGTTTTAATTCTAATAAAATTTCAGCCATTTCCAAACCTTGCTCAACATAAGTTTGGCCATAAAATAACGTGAGTCCTTTACTATAGTGAAGCGCAAAGTCGGTTGCTTTCTGAATGCGATCAATACGTTCAAGATCAAAATGTGCTCGGATCGTATTCAGCCATGATTCAATATCAATGTCACCATTGGGCAAATATAAAAAATGTTTTTTGATGAATACCATAACTATTTCTCAAATAGAGCAATGGCTTCAATATGGTTCGTATGCGGGAACATATTCATCACCCCAACTTGTTTTAGCTGATAATGATGAGTATAGACTAAGCTGCCTGCATCACGAGCTAGTGTAGCAGGGTTACAGGAAACATAAACGATCCGACGAGCATATCGTTTTGAAAAGAGAGAGATTATTTCTTTGGCGCCGGCTCTGGGTGGATCCAATACTATTTTGTCAACGGACTGGAACCAGGGCGTCTGGATTGATGTCTCCATTAAATTGGCCATATAAAATTGTGCGTTAGTGATTCCATTATGTTTGGCATTGTGTTCGGCACGTTCTACCATCTCTTGACTGCCTTCAACGCCAATGACTGATTTCGCATAACGCGCGATGGGCAATGTAAAATTACCTAACCCACAAAATAGATCCAGGACATGATCATCGGGAGAGGGTTCCAGTAGCTGAAGCGCGCGTTGAATTAATAACGAATTGGTTTCGTGGTTCACTTGCGTAAAATCTAACGGATGGAATACCATCTCGAGTTGATAGTCAGGCAAGGTGTAACTCAACAATCCACTGTTTTTCTCTGGCCAAATTTTATGAATAGCAGCAGGCGGATTTGGCTGTAAATAAATGTGAAAGTGATGCGCATCGCCAAAAGCACATAATTTAGTGATGTCATCACTCGATAAGTCAGTCAAATGACGAAATACTAAGGCAGTTATCGAATCGCCCACAGCGGTTTCAATTTGAGGAATTTGTTCATACTGGCTTAAACTCTGGATGAGTTCACTGAGTGCGGTTATTTTCGTTCCTATCGATGCATGTAATACAGGACATTCTTCAATATCTGCTAAATAACGGCTGTTTTTTTCGCGAAAACCAACCAGTAATTTTCCTTTTTTGTTCACATAGCGAACACCTAAACGCGCTTTGCGTCGATACCCTGATGTTTGTCCTGTGATAGGCGGCAACACTTGTTTCGGCACGACTTGTCCAAAATGCTTTAATTGTTCGAGTAAGACGTGTTGTTTAAATTGAATTTGGGCCGTCGTTGTCATATGTTGCATGCTGCAGCCCCCGCAAATGCCAACATGCCGGCAAATAGGCTGAGTACGCTCTGATGAAGGCGTTATTATCTCAGTGGTATGGGCTTCCATGTAGCGGCTATGTTTTTTGGTAATAGTACAGCGTACCTCTTCTGTGGGCAGTGCCCCAGACACAAAGGTAGTTTTTCCATCGATCGAAGTAATACCCCGACCATCATGGCTAAGTGATTGAATGCGAACTGTTGTTAATGAGGACATAGGAAATCAGTATTTCAATTGGTGCCCCGCTTAAGTCTTTAGCTCAAACCCACATAGGCTAGGGGTGTCATTTTAAGGGAAATAGGAAAGGATTACCACCAATAACTTTTTTATGGGTAGAAAGGAGCCATTATTCACTGCTATATGACAGCCGTCATGACCTTACGTACAGTGCTCCAGCTGCGATCGGATGCCATGCCGAAAATAGGGCAAGCGCCCGGCGTTACACGAAACAGGAAAAATATGAAACCCATGGAGTCGTATCCACCCTCGATCACTTACTCCAGCTTTTCAGCTCCTACAACGGACGCAACGGCATGAATCACAGAAGCGGTTTTGATGGCTAATTGAATGGTCTCTTTCGATATCCCTTTGCTGGATAACATGTATTCATGCGAATCCATACATTTCCCGCAACCATTAATGGCAGATACCGCTAGAGAAAACAATTCAAAATCTAATTGATCAATACCCGGTTCTGCCATCACACTCATGCGCAAATTGGGCGACATTTTTTGATAAGCGAGATTGGATATCAAGTGCGTGAATCGATAATAAATGTTGTTCATTGCCATGATGGCTGCAGCGCTTTTCGATGCAGTATAGGCTTCAGGCGATAATTGTTCTTTAGCCTGTTGTTCAATGGCGGTTAATAAGAATGGATTTTTACTTGCAATCGCGCAGGAGAGCATGGTTCCCCAAAACTGTTGATTGGTAAAATGTTCATGATGATTGATTAAGCTCGATAAATTGAGCTTAAGATCTTTCGCATAAGCGGGTAATGCATCTTGTATGGCTTGTAGCATGTTGTTATCTCCTCGATATCATGTGATTACGCAGTAAGAGTATCTTGGCCTTGTACCCAATTACAGGGACAAAGCTCGTCTGTTTGCAGGGCATCCAAAATACGTAAAATTTCTTGTGGATTTCTCCCTACCTTGCCATCATTGACGGATACGTGACGAATAATATTGTTGGGATCAACAATAAAGGTGGCTCGATTGGCGACTCCTGATGCTTGATCCAAGGCGCCTAATTGTGTGCTTAATTCTTTTTTGATATCAGCCAGCCAGGGAAATGGACTGTCTTTTAACTCTTCATGATGCGTGCGCCATGCCAGATGCACAAATTCGCTATCCGTGGATACGCCGATCAATTGAGTATTGCGATCCAAAAAGGCATCGTATAACTGACCAAAGCCTTTGATTTCAGTTGGGCAGACAAAGGTAAAATCTTTTGGCCAGAAGAAAAGAATTTTCCACTGACCTGGATAATCTTCATGAGTCATATCACGAAAAGCAGTCTGTTTGTCATTTGAATGAACAGCTACCAAATTAAAATGGGGTAATAATTGACCAATAGTTAACATAAATTTTCTCCAAAATAGGGATCTTATTGAATAATAAATCATTTTATTTATATGGTGAGTGCCACGAAAAACAGTATGCATTTTTCTTTGTTATTTTAAAAATTAATTGTTATAATTACCGTAATTAATTTTATTAATGATAGATCATGACCCTACAAGAATTAAAATTTTTGATTGCACTGGCAGATGAAAAACATTTTGGAAAAGCCGCCAAAAATTGTTTTATCAGTCAGCCTGCATTAAGTGTGGCGATCCGCAAATTAGAAAAAGAACTGGGCGTTACGTTTTTTGAACGAGATAAGCACGAAGTGCGTATTACGTCATTAGGTAATAAAATCGTTGAGTGTGCAAAAAAAGTATTACATGAAGCAGAAAATCTTCGATTGTTGGCCCAGAGGGATAAAGATCAATTGTTAGAACCCTTTAAATTAGGGGTTATTTATACAATAGGCCCTTACTTATTACCACCGTTGGTGACAGCATTGCATCAGCTTGCACCCTCACTACCGATCGCAATAGAAGAGGATTATACCACTCATTTACGGGCAAAGCTGAATCGAGGTGAATTGGACGCTATTGTTATTTCTTTTCCTTTTGTTGATTCCAGTAGTGTTACCCGAATACTTTATAAAGAGCCTTTTGTGGTATTAATGCCAGGCCATCACCCTTTGGCGAATAACGAAGTCATTAGTGAGAAAAATTTATTGCAATATCCTTTATTGATGTTGGGGGAAGGGCATTGTTTTCGGGATCAAGTGATTTCTTCTTGCCCTAAGTGTTTTGCATCGAGTCATAGTCCTTCGTGGCGATCGGTGGCTGGTACTTCATTAGAAACGATCAGACATATGGTTGCAGCGAATATGGGGCTTACCATCTTGCCCAAAACGGCAGCCATTCACAGTCCATATGAAAAACAATTTTTAACCACTAGGCCTTTGAAATCCACTAGTCCCTATCGAATAGTGGCATTGGCATGGCGAAAAAGCTATCCCAGAATCAAATCCATTGAAGTCATACTGCAAGCCATAGCGCATGCTCAATTGGAAGGAGCTGTATTACTCTAAATTCGGCAGTTAAAACCGAACGATTTTAACTGCCGAATTTAGGATTACCTGAAAAAAAATAATTTTTTAATATAATCAATATAGTATATATAAAATGTCGGGGGTGAGTGGAAAACGGATTTAGGTTGAATATACTTAGATGTAGGAGTACTTATGAGGCATGATGTCGGGAGCCATATCGATTGTATTTTGTTGGAGATTTTCTTGTGGCATGGTGAGCAGGTCCTTGTCAGATGAAGGAAAGCCTAAAGTGCCGCAGCGATTTCCGCCTTAACTAATGGGCCTCCAAGCAGACATTGATCTTATAGGTGCTCTCTTTTATTATCTCAGTGAGGACCCTCGCATCCACAACCCATCCATGTTGCGTTATGATTAACAGATTGGATAGTCAGTTTTAAGGATACCATCGATGCAAGCAATATTTGATTGTGAAAATAATTATGGTGCGCATAATTATGAACCATTACCAGTGGTGTTGGTGCGTGGAGAAGGGGTGTCTGTTTGGGATGATCAGGGCAATCGATATATCGATATGATGAGTGCATATTCTGCAGTCAGTCATGGCCACTGTCATCCTAAGCTTGTCAATGCGTTAACCCATCAAGCAAAGCAGCTGGCTATTGTTTCTAGAGCATTTTATACCGATAAGTTAGGGCAGTTTTTGCAAAAACTCTGTGCCGTATCGGGCCAAGATCGTGCATTACCGATGAACACAGGCGCAGAAGCGGTGGAAACCGCGTTGAAAGCAGCGCGTAAATGGGCCTATACCGTCAAAAAAGTACCTGAAAATAAAGCAGAAATAGTGTGCTGTGAAGGTAATTTCCATGGCCGTACTATAGCCATTGTGGGTATGTCATCTGAAGCACAATATCGTTATGGTTTCGGACCATTTCCTGAAGGGTTTATAACCATTCCTTACGGTGATGCAAATGCCCTTAGAAAAGCAATAACCGCTAATACGGCCGCTTTCATTGTAGAACCGATCCAAGGAGAGGCAGGTATTATTGTTCCTCCTAAAGGTTATCTCAAGCAATGCGAGGAGATATGCCGTGAAAATAATGTATTGTTATTATGCGATGAAGTGCAAACGGGTATGGGTCGAACAGGAAAGTTTTTAGCAAGTGATCATGATCATGTTAAGCCCGATGGAATTATGTTAGGTAAGGCATTAGGAGGTGGTTTATTACCTGTTTCGGCATTTTTAAGTCGACACGATGTCATGAATGTATTTACACCAGGGGATCATGGCAGTACATTTGGCGGCAATCCGCTCGCTGCAACCATAGGGTTGGCAGCGATTGATGTTTTGTTTAATGAAAATTTAATTGCACAGGCAGCAGAGTTAGGGGATCATTTACAAAGTGAATTAAGGCAAATTAACTCGCCGCTTATTACTGAAGTGCGAGGCAAAGGTTTGATGGTGGGATTGGTGATTAATCCAGCTTATTATTCAGCAAGAGACATTTGCTTACGCTTATTAAAACTGGGCGTATTAAGCAAGGAAACACATGAAACAGTTGTTCGTCTTGCGCCACCTCTTGTCATTACAAAACAGCAACTCGATAGCGTTGTAGCGACAATAGCAAAAGTACTCACTGCAGCAGAGGCCGAAACGGTATAAGTCTATTGAAGAAGGAATGGATTGTTATGCAAAAATGGATTCAGCTAGCCAGCGTTTTTTTTATTGTCATATTAAGCCATGCCGCATTTTCCGATCCGTCATCTAATCCTGTGGCATATCTTCAGAATAAGGCAGCAGCAGAACAGCTCCCTATAGCGGATCATGCATTGAAAAATAAGCATTATCAGCAAGCCTTAACCATTTACCAACATTTTGCTGAAGAAGATATAGCTGTTGCAGAATATCAATTGGCTTACATGTACCAACATGGCTTGGGTGTTCCTGTCGATCACCAAATGGCAGCTGCTTGGTATTTAAAAGCAAATGGTCAGGGATTGCCTGAGGCACAGTTTGCATTAGGTACCTTTTATTACTATGGAGTGGGGGTGCAGCAAGGTCTGATGCAAGCCGTTGATCTGTATCAACAGGCTGCAGCCAATAATAACAACAATGCACAATATGCATTAGGCGTGTTGTATGCAACGGGGTATGGATTAACACGAGATCCTTCGGAGGCACTGAACTGGTATACCAAAGCAGCTGCCAGTGGTGTGCCACAAGCGCAATATAATTTAGGCTTAATGTATTATGTTGGCGAAACGGTCCCGAAAGAGTTAAATAAAGCCTACACATGGTTTAATTTAGCTGCACAGCAGGGACTTCCCAAAGCACAGTTTATGCTTGGGTTGATGGATAGCAAGGGACTCAGTGTCGTCACTGATCAAGGGCAAGCGTTCTACTGGTATAATCAAGCCGCTCAGCAAGGTTTTGCGCCAGCTGAATACAATTTAGCAATGCTGTATTTTAATGGACAGGGTACGCCGGTTAATCTGACTATGGCCGTTCACTGGATTCAAAAAGCAGCAAATCAATCTTTTCCTCGCGCCCAATATTTTCTTGGTTATCTTGCCTACAATGGGATTGGCATCTCCAAAAACATACCACAAGCCATCGAGCTTTATACCAAGGCAGCGGAGCAGGATTTGGCAGATGCTCAATTTGCATTAGGTTTTCTGTACCATAATGGTGCTCTTGGCATGGTTAAGAATGATAGACAAGCATTTGCTTGGTATATGCAGGCTGCAAAACAAGGCCTAGCTAATGCGGAATATATGGTGGGGCTGTTTTATCAACAAGGGTTGGGTGTGCCAAATGACCCCAAGTCTGCCGGTTTTTGGTATAGCAAAGCGGCACAACACGGAATGAATAATGCCCAATTATTATTAGGTGTTATGTATAGCCAAGGCCAAGGTGTTCAACAGGACGATAAAATGGCCTATGCTTGGCTCAATCTCGCATCGACTGCGAATGACGTGCAAGTACGTGATACAGCAATTAAAATGCGTGATGAACTTGCAAAACGGATGACGCCAGCAGAGATTAATGCGGCTAAACAGTTATCACAAAACTACTATAGTCAATACTCAAATCAATAATAGAAGCACTGCATTTAGGTTAAAGCGATGGGCGAGTAGTATCGATAGAATGGCGAAAGCCAGTGGAGCATCAAGGAAAAAGAGAATTGAAAGAAAACATGCCGAAAAAGAAGAGCTTACTCGTTGCTTTCATTTCTATTTTGGTCAGCGTAGGCGGCATCTTGTATGGTTACGATGTCGGGGTGATATCAGGCGCCTTGCTGTTTATCAGGGATGCGATTCCGATGACCGATGCTGAAGTAGGCCTAATAGTTGGCGCTGTATTAGCAGGTGGTTTGCTGGGTACATTAATTGCAGGCCCCATTGGAGATTATTATGGGCGACGGTTTTTAATTTTCATTGCAAGCATTATTTTTATTTTGGGCATTAGCTTTATTTTGATGGCCCATCATTTTTGGATGTTATTTTTGGCCAGGTTATTTCTCGGAGTGGGGCTTGGCGTGGTCGCCGTTGCAGTACCACTTTATGTCACTGAAATTGTGCCGAGTGAGGATCGCGGAAAATACGTCACTTTTTTTCAGTTATTACTAACATTCGGCATTTTGTTGGCTTACTGTGTCGATTATTTTTTTGCTTTCTCTAGTAATTGGCGCGGCATGTTTGCTATCCTACTTATTCCATCGCTTATTTTATTTGTTAGCGTATGGATTTTACCCGAAACACCGCGATGGTTGGTTGCGAATGACCAACTTGAAAAGGCCAAACGTATTTTAAAAAAACTAAGACATTCTGACGTGGATGTTGCAAAAGAGTTGGGTGAAATACAAATCAGTTTGAGAGAAATCAAAAAAGGAAGTTGGTATGATTTGTTTACGCACCAACTATTCTTGCCATCGTTGATCGCCATTGCTATTGCCACATTTAATCAATTGACAGGTATTAATTCGTTCTTACAATATGCTCCTTTGATTTTAAAAAATGCGGGGATAAGCTCAAATGCGATTTCTATGCTGGGATCCGTGGGTATTGGGTTGCTCAATTTTATTTTTACACTGGTTGCAATGATGCTGGTTGATACGGTAGGACGCAGACCTTTATTATTAATGGGCGTAATCGGTGTAGTTCTATCTGAATGCTATTTAGGATGTGTCAATTATTTTTTTCCTCAGCTTTCCTATTCAGGCATGTTATCCTTGATTGGTTTGCTATTTTTTATTATATTCTTCGCGATCGGTCCTGGGGTTGTGGTTTGGTTAGCCATTTCAGAACTGTTTCCTACTCAGATCAGAGGAAAGGGAATATCCATTTGTTTGTTTTTTAACTCACTTGCCTCGACATTATTGGCAACTCTTTTTCTTCCGCTTGTCAAGTATATTGGGATAGGGGCTACTTATTGGTTATTTGCTTTATTTAGCTCCGGTTATTTTATAATCGTTTATTTTTTTCTGCCAGAAACCAAGGCGCATAGCTTAGAAGAGATTCAGCATTATTTTTTTCAAAAAGATAAAACATTAATTAGACAATAGATCTGTCGCTAGATTGTACTATTTGAACTAGAAAATATGTTCTCTTAGGCATATATTTTGTGTTTGTTACTCATGTTACGTTTTAGTACAATGAACGCGATAAGTAGATTTATTCTCATCAAGAAAGTGAGGAGACGATGTGGCCACAACAAGACTAAATCAACAACAAGAGGATAGCCAACCCGATTCAACGTTAGCTATTACTCCCAATACAAAAGAGAAGGGTGAATTAACCGCGCAAAAACATGAAGCGATGAACTCACTGGCATCAGTAGATGTCATGCAACATAATACAAAAATGATTGAGACGCCTTGTCCCCCAATCCTACTAAAGAATAGGTACTCTCTTTTTAGCGATACGGAAAGTTCAAGCCCTTCTTCACCTCATTCTTCAGAGGACTTACTTTATGAGGAGAAGTCAAATTGGGTGGAATATAACGATCTTGCTATACACAGAGGTTTTTTTAATAAAGGCTTGATTGTTGTAAAACAAAGTATGGGTGTTTGTGATTTTACCAGCTTAGATGATTCAACTCTTATCGTCAAAGAACGAGAGTTATTGTTTTCTGAAATGCAAAAGAAAACGTCATCTGAATTTACCAAAGCCAACAAATTGTTATCAGCAATTAAAGATTTTGTAGGAGAAAAGCAACGGGAAAATAATCGTAATTTAAGCATTACTAATGCGAAACGACGGGAAGAGGTTTTTTTACCTTTGAGCTTAAAAAATGAACCAAACCATCTTTCTGATGTGAGTGGGTTATATATGTATCCATGGTTATCCAGCGGCAATATTCTGGCGAATCAGTTCGCATTTTCTGGATTTAAACAGTATGTGACAGCGGGATGTCTTTTTGGTTCTAATTTAATTGGTATGGATGAAAAAGGCTATAAGTGTGCGCTGATAAAACATGATATTGATTTTTATGAAAAACAAAAAATTCAACATATACAGCTTACTTCTAAAACACTAGGACCCTATGAAGTTGCCTTGTTTAAAGAATTAGAAGGGTTAGCGCTGTTTATTAATCAATATGCTGATAAAAAAGCAGATAAACCCAGTTTGTTTTACCATCTCCCTTCCCATGACTATATATTATTTGGAATAGATCTTTATATCAGAAATAGAATGACGCTGGGAGCGCTTACATCGTTTTTAAAATATGTCTGTTTACAAAAAATTAAACATCAAGAAAAAATCTATCAACTCTGTAAAAAGTATGATATTCAGGTTGAGATTTCGTCGCCATTTGAAAATATTTTTAGCAATATTCAGTTTGATCCCAATTCCAAGAAAGCAGCAGAACACTTTACACAGGCTGTGCTTGATCGATTGGGTATCACTATCAAAGACAATTATCCTGAGGGAATGGATAGTACTATGGTAAAACAGTGCGTAACATTATTAATGACTAATAAAATAAATGAAAAAAGTCATCATGCTTGGGTTGATTTTCTAAAAACAAATCGAGATGAAGCGGGTGTTGATTCGATTGAGAAGTTATTTAAAATCGCTAATTCTCTCATGCTAGGTATTGCAGCCTTTGGAAAAAAGGATTACGAAACATGTTCCATTTTGCCTCTGCCTGAAAAACAAATCCAAGTCAATTATGATAAATTAAGGAAAGAAAAAGTGATAGCACCATCCTATCCAGGAATTTTTTGTGCCACTTATATTCCTTCTGTGATTAGTTATGCCTCGTGTGATGTTAAAAACAATGGACTATTATTTTATTTTGGAGAAAATCTTGAAGTGTTAAATACTGTTATTGAAAAGCTCGCAGGGCCAGCTAATGAAAATTTGTTAACCTACATCGAAAATAGTAAGAAACCGCTTAATGAATTAAGTGATATTTTGTTTGATCGATCGCCTAGAATAGCAATGATGAAGTCGCCTACCTGTTAATGCAACACGATGACTACTCAATAAAAAGGATCAGCAGGGAGATATATGGATGCGGTAAGTTTAGGTAGTTTAGTGAGAACATTGCTCGACCAGTATCATCATATTATTGGAGGACATCATGAGAAAGAGATGTCAATTGAGCAATCAATAGAACATATTGTCAATTACCATCATGACATAATCAATTATATGCCTGGAAATGTGTATTGGTTAGATAGAAATGGTATTACAGTCGGTTGTAATAAAAACGTACTGGATATGTTTAAGTTTAAAACGCATGCTGAATTTAAGGGCTTAACGTTTGAAGATATGGGTCGAATCAATAAGTGGTCATTTGAGGCTACTCAAGCTTTTAAGTATGATACCTTAGGTGTTATCTCTACAGGCAAGCCAAAATTAAATATTGAAGAACCGCCGATACCACATCATGATGGAAGAGTTATTTATTTTTTGACAAGTCGTGTCCCCTTATTTAATCAGGCAGGTTTGGTAATCGGTGTCGTCGGGGTATCGATTGATATCACAGAACGAAAACAAATGGAACTTGCTCTACTAAAGGCAAAATCAGAGGCAGAAGAAGCGAATAAATTAAAAATAGAATTTATCCATAATATGGAACATGATATTAGAACTCCATTCAGCGGAATTTATGGTATCGCACAAATCCTTCTTGATCAGGAAACCGATGAGCAAAAAAAAGATTTTCTTAATGATATCGTGAATTGTGCCAAAGAATTATTAGAATACAGTACCGGTATTCTTGATTTTTCTATGGTTGAATCCGGATTGTTACCCATTGTGGCTAAAAAATTCAACTTGCGTAAACTAATAGATGCCCTTGTCGCAATGGAAAAGCCTCCTGCAAAAATAAAACAATTAACATTTTCTGCTAGTTGTGATGAAGACGTGCCTGCCGTGATTATTGGAGATCGCTATCGGTTGCAGCGTATCTTGATTAATCTCGTCAGTAATGCGATTAAGTTTACAGAACAGGGATATGTTCGTATTTCGATAAAATTAGCCAAACGAATTGATGCTAGAAATGTTATTTTATGTTTTATTATAGAAGATTCTGGCATAGGCATTCCACAAGATAAACAAAGCATTATTTTTGAGAGATTTAGCCGGCTTATTCCATCCAATCAACGCCTCTATAGAGGACAGGGATTGGGGTTGAGGCTTGTTAGGCAATTTGTGGGAGAAATGGATGGAGATATTGATATTAAAAGTATTCCAAACCAGGGAACGACTTTTGCATGTACATTTTCTTTTAAGCTTCCATTGATTGAAGATATTTTGGAGAGGGATTAATACATTTGGGGTTTTGCATGGAAAATAGGAAAGTAAAAATTTTAGTAATAGAGGATCATCTTATTGCTAAAAAAATCGCAATAACCATACTAAAAGGACTAGACTGTGAGGTCGATACAGCAGAGAGTGGTAGAGAGGCATTAGGTCTAATGCAAACGAATGAATATCATCTCATCTTAGTTGATATTGGTTTGCCTGATATTGATGGTTTTGAGTTAGCGCAAGAAATTAGAAAGCTTGAAAAGGGCAAATCTGACCTACCTATTATTGCCTTAACAGCACATACTGATAACAATTATAAAAAACGGTGTTTAGAAGCCGGAATGAATAGTTGTTTTGCAAAACCGCTTACCACTGAAAATGCGCAAAATATACTAGAAAGTTTTATTTAACCCAGATAGGTCCTAAAGCATGTAAGAGGTTCTTTGGCATATCAGGATGCATGAGAAAGAAAAGTAAAATAACAAATGTTTTATATTGACAAATCGTAGGTAGCTGCCTAGAATCGCCTCTCTATTGTGACAATGCGGCGGGGCTATAGCTCAGCTGGGAGAGCGCTTGCATGGCATGCAAGAGGTCG
This sequence comes from Pseudomonadota bacterium, assembly GCA_021807565.1. Taxonomy (GTDB): domain Bacteria; phylum Pseudomonadota; class Gammaproteobacteria; order DSM-16500; family DSM-16500; genus JAKBCU01. The sequence goes on from JAKBCU010000028.1 coordinate 17,860, forward strand.
GCGGTTCGATCCCGCCTAGCTCCACAAGAATATAGGATGTGACACTTCAGGAAGCCCTGTAGCATCGATCCAGATCGTAATAGCGTACCGAAATGAGTGTGTCCCCATCGTCTAGAGGCCTAGGACATCGCCCTTTCACGGCGGTAACAGGGGTTCGAATCCCCTTGGGGACGCCAGTTTAATCAATCGGTTATAAACTGGCGTGTTCAAATATAGACCATCTCCGTAATATTTCCGTTATATTTAGTCAGAAAATCAACTTAAAAGTTCTCTTGACATTTAAAATTAGAAAGGGTGTTAAGCTGATTTCATCCACCTTGATTTTACTCATTTTTGGTACCAGTTAATTTGATTCAATTCGGCTATTTCTAATAGTGCAAAAAACTGGCTTAGCTTAGATAGTCTATACTGAAATTGTGAGGTTAGTGGGGGGTATTATGTCGTCGGGTCGTGATACTACTGCTAGCATAATGGGTTCTTTCCTCAGTCAGCCACACCCAGATAAGGTGAAAGACGATCGCAAAAAAATGATTGAAATTCTCGTAAAACGTGCTACCCAGTTGATGGATAAACATGGAAATTCGATAAATCAAATAGTACTTGCTGAAGAGAAGCCGCAATCAAAGAATCCCTTAACTTTTTTAGATAAATACAAATACAAACGCAACTACAAATACTATGAACGCGAATTCCGGATAAGCTCAATGCTATTCCTGTCATGCCAGCATGCTTTTAGCTGGCATCCAGTGCCATATTAGATGAATCAATATCTAATTTTGGTTTTTTATCATGATGAGTAAAAGCTA
>JAKBCU010000029.1 GCA_021807565.1 Pseudomonadota bacterium
AAAAATAATCCATATTGGAATGATCTGTACAACTCTATTTTATAAGACTCATAAAGACACTGGATGCCAGCTAAAATCATGCTGGCATGACAGAAATAGCATTGAGCTTATCCGGAATTCGCGTTCAAGGGGTGTGCGGCAGCTTGTTTTGTGAGTTCAAGTGAACGTTCGACCAACGTCTCAGTTTTCCCTTTTACACAAAAGAAGGATTGATATACGTGGGTTCCTTGATGCAATTCAGCTTGTTCAAGTGCTACCAAGACATGATGAGGATTGTGAATCGTTTCATTTTCAAGCGTATTTTTTATCTGAGTGAGATAGATTATTTTTTTCGTACGAATGGCATTCAACTGATTAGAAATATAACCATGATTTTTCTTGCTGATATCGATTTGTGCATTCAGTTTTTTGAGTTGATTCGTGATATCATTTTTAAGATTCGTGATATCTTGTTTAAGCTGGGTTTTTTCGGTTTCGTTTGAACTTATGGAATGTGTCGGCTGTTTAAGCGGAGCGGTTTTTTTGCCTCGCAGCTGACTGATTTTATCGCCAAGGTAGGTTAAACCTCTATATATCATGGGCACTAGCTTCATGACAACAAGCGTAGCAACAGCGGCTAATACAGCATTCGTTAGCGCCACTGTTTTTTTATAAATTTCGCCAGCATCCGCCAATACATGGAAATTCATTTTTTGAATATTAAATTGCTGTAATTTTTGACCTGCTTGCATGCCAAATAACGTTAAGACAAATCCTGCTGCATTAATGAATGTACATAAAAATTCTTTCACGGCATTAATAAGATGTTGTCGACAGTGAGCAGGATCTCGATAGGCTTGATAAATATGGTAAAAAGACCTGACTAAACCCACGGTTACAACCAACGCCGCGGCTGTCATAATCAAATAAGGAGCACAATATAAAGCGACAGCAACGGTTCCCCATTGTATCAACCCTAATCCGACAGCGAGCAAAACAGATGAAGCCACGTCGGCTATCATTTTTAGTGTGTTTGAGATATTTTTATTTTTTTCATTATAATACGCTTTTAGTGTCAACAGAGCATGAATGCCCAGTCCGATGACTGGAATGTAGGTCAGCGCGGCTGCAACACTGTTTTGTTTCAGTAACCAACGAATACCATCTCCCACTTTATTGAAAGGGTATGTTAGCCAACTTGGAAATGTATGATCAATCCATTGAGTGACTTGACTCACCGTCCAAAACGCATCTTGTTGTGGAGGAATAATCGATTTTATACCGAGTTTCGGTAGTAAAGGCTCAGTGACAATCGTTCGAATAAACAATAACTGTCCTATCACAAGATTGGGGAATGCATTGTCCCACGCTAAATAGGAACCCACTTTTGATGTGGCGGGATCTTTTTTTGCCGCACTCTCTGCTTCATAATAGCGTTGCTTACGGTAGGCGTTGAGATACCTGAAGTAAGTGCGTGGTTGCTTAACTAACAGAGTTAAAGAGGGTTTTGTGAGGATCTCTCTTTCTTTTGCAGGGTCGTTATCTTTAAGCGCTTGACTGGAAAACATAGCAATGCTGTCTCATTTTTAACCTAATCCGGGCTAAGTATGTATCACTATTCTTAAGAAAAGATTAAAATTCATACACCATGCTCTGTTAATTATGTTATCAAGAGGTTGTAAGTTGAAACAGGGATGTTGTTCATATGGATTGCCGAGATTACTCAATTCCAATAGACTGTCTTAATAAGCCCCAAGGATAAGTGTCATGTCTGATCGAATCCCATCATTTATGCGTTGCGTTTCATTTTGTACTGCTCGAAGTTATGATCTCGTCGCCCTCGCTAATTCGTTTAAACGAAAAGATTATATTGTTCGGCAAGCCCGCGACGTGTTGTATGTAACCAGTATGAAACGATCGGCCACCGTTTTCTTTTTTAATTACGGTTCTATCGTTTGCTGGGGATTTAATCGCAGGCAAGAATTAAAGTGGGTTGAATACGTTAAACCTTATGCAATGGATCTATTACTCATGAGGGTGATGGATCTTTTTTGTTTTCGATTTGGTGGTGATATTTAAATTGATTCACATGATCGGTTTAAATTGGATATTATCACGCTAGATTCAGATAACCCACAAGTCAAATTAGCCATTTCGTATGGGCTATCACAATCAATCAAGCTGGAAGTATTTGAAGATGCTATTCAAGACACAGTAAAAAATAATGCGTATCTGCCTGAAGAAATCGCCAATCGTGGTGCCATTTCATTATCAAGAAGGGCTATTTTTAAACGTATGGGCGAAATTTTTATTGTGCGTAGCTCGATCAATTTGAATAGTGAATATTTAGATATTCCAGAATTTTTTTGGCGCAATCCCAATTTAGAACCTTTTTATATTAAAGTAAAAAAATTTTTGGATATTCCAAGTCGTGTGATGGCATTAAATCAAAAATTAGATGTACTGCAAGAATTATTAGATATTTTAAATACTCAACTGCAGCATAGGCATTCTAGTTTATTAGAGATGATTATTATTTTGCTGATTTTAATCGAAATCGTGATTAGCTTGTATCCACCTTGGTAAGAAAAAAATAGTTCCTTCTCAGATAATACCCATATACGTGATCATTTTAGAACAAGTTAATTCAACTGCATATTGCTTGACTCTATCGTCACGAAAGGGGATGGTGAGATTTAATGTTTCTTGAATACTGTCTAAGTTAAATTGAAGCTCAAGCGTTGTTTTTACAGTTGACATATCCTTTTTCCAAAAAGCATCTAATCCTTGAATTAAAAGGTTGGCCGCGCATTGTTTATCATAAGTGAAAGCGAGTTTGGTTTGGGTATCAGGTGTTTTAATACAAGCTTCAAGTGATCCACCGGTGGCAAGATCGCAAATAGAGAGGGACGTTGGAAACGTTTGCAGTTTGTCTATGAATAAAGCTGAAGCGGTTTTATCTCCCTTGCCAATCAAATAAGCTGCAATAGCGGCTTCAATTAAAGGAAGTACTTTTGCAAAATTTTTTTTATTTGTTGAATGTAATTTGAATTCAATGTAGGGATAACATAATCGATATCCTGTTGTGCATTCATAAGGGGTTGCAATAGCATCTAATGTTTCTGCGATATGACCTTCACTGACGCCGAATAATAACCACTTTTTACGGTAGTCACCATATTGATAATGATGCTGTTTTAACGTGGCTAATACGGTATCTTCCACCATGGGTAAACACTCATTAGGTGGACCAGGTAGCATAAAAATGAAATGATTTTCATGATCCAATATACAGCCTGCCGCTGTGCCGGCAGGATTTGGAATAATGGTTGCATGACTAGGAAATAATGCTTGCTGTCGATTCGATTCTGGTGGAGTGTCATAACCAAACCGTTTTAATCGATTGGCAATTGCTTGCCACGTTTCCTCATGAAATACTAAGGTGCGATGAGTGGCTTGGGTTAATGCAAAGCGAGTGATGTCATCGGAGGTAGGGCCTAGGCCGCCGGTGATAATTAAGCTGTGATGAGTTTCTAATAAGAAAAGAATGGCCTGTTTAATCTCAGGGACATTATCTGAGACAACCATATGCATGCCGACTTGCATACCCTGATCGAATAAGAGCTGTGCAATCTTTTGTGTGTTGGTATTGACAATATCACCATTACTCAGTTCATCGCCCGTAGCAAGAATGGCAATGTTTCGTCGTGTTTGCTTATCACGCATCATGTCTCTTCTTCCATAAAGTATTTTTTATTGAAACTGATAACAATCGTATCAGCGCCCCTATTTCCCTAACGATTCACATCGTACAAACCATTGTTTATGGCGGAGAAGTAGATGATGGAGGAGAGTGCTGAGTGGTTTGATTAAATTCGAAAACACCCAGCACTACGATGACATATCACTTTTATTCTGCAGCCGCAGCAGAAGTATCCGATGAAGTATCTTTATCGTTAGCGGCTGTTGCATCGGCTTTGGTGCTCACTAATTTTTCTTTGATACGTGCTGCCTTACCGCTTAACTCACGCATATAGTATAATTTGGCACGTCTGACATCGCCACGACGCTTTAATTCCACGCTTTCAATCATTGGACTATGTGTTTGAAACACACGTTCTACGCCAACGCCATGCGAAATTTTACGGACGGTAAAAGAAGAATTAAGACCGCGATTTTTCTTAGCAATGACGATTCCCTCATAGGATTGTAAACGAACGCGTTCACCTTCTTTTACTTTGACTTGAACAATCACAGTATCTCCTGGGGCAAAGGCTGGCATCGCTTTGGAATGTTGCATTTGTTCAGCTTCAAGTATTTGGATAATGTTGCTCATGTTTGCTGCTTCCTCAATAAAATACCGCGTGTATTTATTTTCTACTATCGCGAATAAACTCTGTTAATAACGTTTGTTCATAGTCTGTTAAGTGTTTTTTTGCCAATATGTCGGGCCTTTTTAGCCATGTCCTGCCAAGGGCTTGTTTTAACCGCCATTCGGAAATGGCTTGGTGATGGCCACTGGTCAGCACATCGGGCACGGCAAGTCCTTGAAAACGCAGCGGTCGTGTATATTGAGGATATTTCAATAAACCCGAACTTAACGAATCTTGTGCCGCTGAATCGTCATGCCCTAGAGCGCCAGGTATCAGGCGTGTTATAGTATCAACAATTACCATCGCTGCCAACTCACCGCCAGATAAAATATAGTCCCCAATAGACCACTCTTCATCGACTTCAAGCGTAATCAAGCGTTCATCGATTCCTTCATAACGACCCGCAATTAAAATGACTTGCCCCTCAGCTAGGGTTTGCTCGGCTTGTTTTTGGTCAAATTTCTTTCCTTGCGGAGAGAGATGTATTACCTTTGACCGTTTAGGGGCAGATTGCTTGGCGGCTGTTATGGCAGCCTGCAATGGCTGTGGCGTCATCACCATGCCTGGTCCACCACCATAAGGCCGATCATCTACATTCCGATGGATATTTTTCGTGAAATCACGAGGATTCCAACAGTGTAGCTGAACTAATTTGTTATCCAACGCCCGCCCACTGACCCCATATTGAAGAGTGGGGAACATATCGGGGAAGAGCGTGATAATGCCAAACCACATTGACTATTCCCAGTCGACTTGTATCGTTTTCGAGGCTAAATCAACCTGCATAATAATGCTATCGGGTAAATAGGGTATAGCGTGCTCTATCCCCGCTTCGTTTTTGACAACCAAGACGTCATTTGATCCTGTTGCCAGTAAATAAGCCACTTTACCTAGTAAGTTACCCTGCTGGTCAATGACCGTTAGCCCTTGCAGGTCAGACCAGTAGTATTCATTTTTACCCAAGACGGGTAGTTGCGAACGCGTTACTGCTATTTTTTTTCCAGTTAAGACACGAACCGCCTCAGGCGTATGGTATTCGTTGAACTTTGCAATGAGTTGCTTTCCGTGTGCTTTCGCATGCTGCGGTTTCACCAGCTGCCAGCCCGATTCACTTTCAAGATACCAAGGTTTGTACCGGAGCAAATCCGTCATAACCTCAGTGAAGGAAACAATTTTTATCCACCCCTGAATGCCGTAGGGTACACTTATCTTACCCACGATGACATACTCGTTATCGTCTTTCATCCGTATGGCTTAAGCGCTGGCGTTTGCTTCTGGCTTAACAACGGTTTCTTTAAAAGACTTTATGAGTGCCTTAACGCGATCTGAGGGTTGCGCCCCTTTTGTTATCCAATAGGTAATACGTTCTGGATTCAAATGTAAGCGTACTTCTTTACCGGATGCGATAGGATTAAAATAACCAATACGTTCAATGCAGCGACCATCGCGTGCAAAACGTTTGTCAGCGACAACGACATGATAAAATGGGCGTTTTTTTGCGCCGCCACGTGATAACCGGATGACTACCATTCTCTTTATATTCCTCTTAACAGCATTGATAAGTGCATGGATTATACGCGAGTTTTTACACGTTGCAACAGTCTATTATCCTAAATTCGGCGGTTTTAACTGCTGAATTTAGGATGATGTCAATTAGAAGGGTATCGGTCCGCCGCCACGAGGGAATTGGCCGGGGAAGCCACGCATCAATTTCAGTAAACCGCCTTTTTGAGATACTTTTTTCATCATTTTTTGCATCAGAGTGAATTGTTTTAATAACCGATTGACGGCAGGAATATCAGTGCCTGAGCCCATTGCAATCCGCCGTTTGCGTGAACCCGTAATGAGAGCGGGAAAACGTCGCTCTTTGCGTGTCATAGAATTAATAATGGCTTCAATTTCAACTAACATCCCATCATTCATTTTGTCTTTTGCTGCTTGAGGCAACTGGCTCATACCAGGTAATTTGCTCATAATTCCCATGACGCCGCCCATTTTACTGATTTGACGCAGCTGATCGCGAAAATCTTCTAAATCAAACGACTTACCTTTTTTGATTTTTTTGGCAAGTTTTTCAGCTTTATCTTTGTCCAGCGTACGTTCGGCTTCTTCAACCAGAGAAAGAATATCACCCATGCCCAGAATACGTGAGGCGACGCGATCTGGGTAAAAAGGTTCGAGCGCATCGAGTTTTTCACCAACCCCTAAAAACTTGATGGGTTTGCCGGTGATTTGACGAATGGAGAGAGCGGCACCACCGCGGGCATCACCGTCTGTTTTGGTGAGAATGACCCCGGTGAGAGGTAATATCGTATTAAAGGCTTGCGCTGTATTGGCAGCATCTTGGCCTGTCATGCTATCCACGACAAATAAGGTTTCTATGGGAGAAATAGCGGTATGAAGTGCTTTGATTTCTGTCATCATCTCATGATCGATATGTAAACGACCTGCAGTATCTATAATCAGCACATCGATGAGATGGGATTTTGCCGCTTTGAGGGCAGCTTCTGCAATATTGACAGGAGTTTGAGCCGTCGTGCTAGGGAAGAAATCAACGCCAATTTGTTTGGCCAATGTTTCTAATTGTTGAATCGCCGCTGGTCGGTATACGTCAGTACTCGTAACCATCACGGATTTTTTATGGGTTTTCTTTAACCAATTTGCTAATTTGGCAACGGTGGTTGTTTTACCGGATCCTTGTAGTCCAGCCATTAAAATAATAGCAGGTGGCTGTGTTTGCAAGGCGAGCTGATTAGAAAATTCGCCCATTAACACCACCAGCTCATGATGTACTAGCTTGATTAGCGCTTGACCTGGGGTCAGACTTTCCATGACCTGAACACCAATGGCCTTGGTTTGAATGTGCTGGATAAATTCTTTGACGACGGGTAGTGCGACATCGGCTTCAAGAAGCGCCATCCGTATATCGCGCAGCGTATCTTTAATATTGTCTTCTGTTAAGCGTCCAGTGCCGCTTAAATTTTTTAAGACACGTGCTAATCGTTCGGACAGATTTGCAAACATAGACCACTCAATCCTAATTAACGAGTAATGGGCCGAGAAGTATAGCTGAAAAAGAGGTAAACTAGGTAAAGTTTTTCAGGAAATTGCATGCAAAAAAAGGGTAGGTATAATACGCTATCTAGAAAAATGAATCGGTTGGAGAGAATATAGGTTGAGTCACCATTATGTAGCGGGTCTTTTTGTGAGTTTAGTGCTGCTCGTCTTTTTGTCGGGTTTTTTTTCTGCAGCAGAAACGGGTCTCATGGCAGTGAATCGGTATCGATTACGTCACCAGGCCAAACTCAAAAAACGCTACGCCATCTTGGCATTAAGAATGTTAAAACGTCCTGATCGCTTATTGGGCGTTATTTTGATTGGAAATAATGCGGCTAATATCGTTGCCTCTGTATTAGCGACTATACTGGCCACTTATTTTTTAGGAAATGAGGGCGTTGTGTTATCGACTATCCTCTTAACGATTGCCATTTTAGTCTTGGCAGAAGTGGCGCCTAAAACGTTAGCGGCATTTTATCCCGAGCGGGTTGTTAAGCTCGTTGCCTGGCCCATTTTTATCTCACTTAAAGTGTGTTATCCGTTTATTTGGTGTATTAATGGTATTTCGAATGGGTTGCTTCGGTTGTGTCGTATCAATGTGAGCCGTTATGCGGCTGAGCCATTAAGTCGTGAAGAATTGCGCAGTATTGTGTATGAGACCAGTAGTCGTATGCCGCAATCCTATCAACACATGCTATTAGGCATTCTGGATTTAAACAAAATGACCGTCAACGATGTGATGGTACCGCGCCATAAAATGATTGGCATTGATTTAAATGCAGAATGGAGTACGACCCTTGCAGTGATTAAGCGTAATGAACATAGCAGTTTGCCGGTATATCGCGAAAATATGAATGATATCGTGGGTGTGTTGTATGCACGTGATCTGAATGAACTGATTTTAACGCATCATACGATTAATCAAGAATTAGTGATGAGATGCATTACCGAGCCTTATTTTGTACCCGAAAATACGTCGTTGCATGTTCAACTGGTTAATTTTCAGCAATTGCATCAGCGAGTCGCATTAATCGTCGATGAATACGGTGAAATTCAAGGGATGTTAACACTCGTGGATATTCTCGAAGAAATTGTGGGAGAATTTGCTACTAATGCGGGTGGGTCCGCCAAGCTTGTTCAGCCCTATGGAGAGGGTAGCTTCTTGATAGAGGGTTCGGTCACGATAAGAGAGTTGAATCGCGCAACGACTTGGTCCTTGCCAACAGATGGACCCAAAACATTAAGCGGTCTGATTATTGAATACCTTGAAGCGATTCCTGTTGAAGGGGTTTGTGTGCGAATTGAAGATTATCCTATCGAAATTATGCGTGTCCAAGATAATCGCGTTAAAACGGCACGTGTTTTTCCACCCTTTAGCAAGGGGAAGCAGGACATCATTTGATGATCAGTGCCGCAGCCACATGGCGGTTTTCAGAGGCCAGCGCATTATAGGTGCGGCAAGCGGCGCTTGTCGTCATGATTTCTACACCGATGCCGGCATTAATCAGTTCGCCATACAGTGACATCCGTGGAAACTGTAATGTACTCCCTGTACCAATTAATAATATACTGGGGCGCAGGGTGGAGAAAATGGTTAAGTGTGTTGTAGTTAATTCAATGAGTGTTTGAGGGGGCCAATCGGTGATCAGCGTTTGTGGAGTCAGAATGATACTTTGGGTAAACGTCTTATCATTGATTTGAATGATACCTGCCTGATAGGAACGAATCTGGTATTTTCCGCTATGTTCGTTAAGTGTGAGTGTCATACATCCTTCAGCAGTCAGTGAGTCTCGTTCAAAAAGAAGAAAAAACAGTTGCTATTGCCGCAACACAGTATGTTTAATCGAATGGTATTAATCAAGAGGGCGGAGCACATTCACTATGAATCATAGGGTACGAGAAAAAATAGATTGCATTTTGCCTTTGAAAAGCCCAGCGATTGCTTTATTGTTTGGTGTTGTGTTGGGTCCCATTGGCTTGCTTTATAGCACTGTGCCGGGCGGCATTATCATGATTTCACTAGGCGTTATTGTAGTGAGTGCTAAATTGATCGTGCCTATTATATTAACTTGGCTATTGTCTTGTGTCTTAAGTGCTGCAGCAGTGAATCGATATAATCAAGCTATTATACAACAGCGGTTACGCTATTTTTCCCAGGCAAATCATGAGCAAAAAAATAATCAGACGCGTTTATGAAAAAGAGTGGCTTTCAGAATGCCATGCAACGCTACATCCTTTAATTCGGCGAATTTACACGGCACGAGGCATTCGTTCAATGCAAGAACTCGAACGCGGCTTAGACCATTTGCTCCCGTTTCACACCTTATCTGGAATCAATGAAGCGGTTATCCATTTAGCCGAAGCGATTTTTCAGCAGCAAAAAATACTAGTCATTGGTGATTTTGATGCAGATGGTGCAACCAGTACGGCCGTTGCAGTGAGAGCATTACGTTGGTTTGGTTTAAAAAAAGTAGATTATTTGGTACCGAATCGTTTTGATTTTGGTTATGGGTTAACGCCAGAATTAGTCGAAGTGGCTAAGTCATTAGACCCCGCATTGATTGTGACAGTAGATAATGGTATTGCCAATCATGCAGGTGTGATGGCAGCCAAGGCGTTAGGTATTAAAGTCATTATTACCGATCACCATCTCCCTGCAGAAACGCTACCCATCGCCGATGCCATTGTCAATCCCAATCAACCAGGTGATCGGTTCCAAAGTAAAAACATGGCAGGGGTAGGGGTTATTTTTTATGTCATGTTGGCGCTGAGACGTCATTTGTCTGATCAACACTGGTTTGAAAAACAAGCGATACCATCACCCAATATGGCGCATTTATTGGATCTGGTTGCGCTGGGTACGGTAGCGGATGTGGTGCCGCTGGATCACAATAACCGAATTTTAGTGTATCAAGGGTTAAAACGCATTTGTGCGGAGCAATGTGTGCCTGGCATTAGCGCATTATTAGCTGTGAGCCAACGTCATCAACGTCATGTACAAGCCAGTGATTTGGGTTTCAGCGTGGCACCCCGCTTGAATGCAGCAGGTCGCTTAGACGATATGTCATTGGGCATTGAATGTTTATTAACAGAGGATAAGGTGCATGCACTCGAGTTGGCAGAACAATTGAATCAACTGAATGATGCAAGACGAGACATTGAAAAAACAATGCAAGAACAAGCCTTGCATGCGTTAGCCAACATTCATTGGCAAGGTGTTACGCCAGATGCGATTTGTTTATTTGATGAAGAATGGCACCAAGGGGTGATTGGCATTTTGGCCGGTCGAATCAAAGATCGCTTGCATCGACCCGTGATTGTGTTCGCGCCATCGAAGGGAGATGAGTTAAAAGGCTCAGCGCGTTCTATTCCTGGATTGCATATTCGAGATGTGCTGGCAGAGGTGGCTGCACACCACCCAAATATGATGAATAAATTTGGTGGACATGCCATGGCAGCAGGTTTGACGTTATCACGTTCGGTATTGACGCATTTTGCCGAGGTATTTCGACAAGTAGCGGCCTCTAAACTAACCAACCTTGATTTACAAAATGCGTTACACAGTGATGGGGAGCTGCAGCCGGATGAATTGACCTTGGACATGGCCGATCTTCTCTGTGATGCAGGTCCTTGGGGTCAAGGATTTCCATCGCCCCTATTTGATGGAGTTTTTGAACTAGTTGAGCAACGATTGGTGGTGAATAAGCACTTGCGCCTGTCACTCAAAAAAGGCAATGACGTGGTGACGGCTATTGCATTTAATGTAGATATCAACCAGTGGCCTAACTATCGTTGTCACTCTGTGCAGCTTGCTTATCGAGTCGATCGAAATGAATTTCGGGGTAAACGACAGTTGCAATTAATAGTAGAATATATAAAAGCCATTTAGAAAGGATAGTTCTGGTGCACTTCACTCGCAGCAATAAAATAGTACTCAGTTTGGCCATCATAGCAATTTTTGCCATAACGGCATACTTGCCTTGTCTGTTGGGTAGTCTCTTTAAACATCAGTATCAAACACTCTTGGCTACCGATGCGAGCTCAGGTCAGATACAAGCGCGCCTTATCCAATATCAACGTGGCTGGTTACGTTCTGAGATGACGACGCTCGTCACACTTACCATGGAGGGACAGTCGACCTCACCGCTTCCCAAGTCAACCATACAATGGATACTTCATCAACAGGTGGTACATGGCCCTGTTTTTTGGCGGAAAAATAGATTGTCTATTCCATCTTGGTTTGGTTTAGCCACGGTGAGCAATCAAGTTGAGACGACACCCGAAACAAAACAACGTTTACTCGCTCTGGGTTTCAATCTAGGGAGATTTGAAACGAATCAATGGATGGTTTCATTGAAGGGAAATTATTTTTTTACTACCGCATTCAATCAGCTAGACATGCCCTTTCCTTTTTATCATACGACGCTGACTCTGGAAGGAATAAAAGCCAATGGTTGGTTTTATCCTGCTAGTAAACGATTACAAGGTAAGGTTGAGATAATGAAAAGTACTTGGTATAGCGATCAAGACAATACTATTACCCTATCGCCTATCACGCTTTCATTCGATCAAACAGAAGACCCATTGGGACTGTTCATGGGTAAACAAGCGCTATCGTTTTCTGAACTCATTTGGTATCAACATGGCATACGCTCACTGATCCTCTCAGATACTCAGTTAGAGAGTCAATTAAACGAATCGGCAGGTTTTATCAACGGCCGCCAACGATTACACATTCAAAAAGTGGTTGTAGCGGGTCGAGCATTTGGTCCTATTCATATGGCATCCAGTGTGAATGGGCTCAATGAAAAAGGGATGCTGGATATGAAAGCGATTTATCAAAAAATCAGTCGCCGTGGCGAATTATATCAAAATCAATTGAGAGACAATTTAATAAAACAATTACTCTTAGTTATTCATGGAGGAACTTCCTTGCAACTGAATGCATTGTCCATTGAAACACCTGAAGGAATTTTAACAGGGAATGCCACACTCGATTGGCCTGTACAAGGTTTCTTAGTGCCTGATGATCTCCACGAACTCATTCAAAGTGCACAGGCAGAACTGCATGCTACCATTAGTAAAACGTTATTCAATGAACTCATTCAACTGGGCGCTAGTTCTGCCTATTTAGTGGAAGCATTGCCAGATGCAGAGCAAGCGCATTTAATGGATTTAGAAAGTCAGTTGGATTTTACTGTGCGACAAAATCAAATTTTAATTGGTGAGCTCATTCAATCCGATCAGCTTGACAAAGAAGAGGGACTTAACTTGATCGTATTGCAAAGTAATTTAGCGAACGGGGATGATTATTTAGCCTACATTAAAGAGCTGGTATTACGTAGCAAAATCTCATTGGGTGTATCGTATTTACTTTTCTGGCAGTATGCACAAGTGTATCAACTCTATCATGCATTAGAAAACGCAGTAAAGACATACCAAGTCGATCATGCAAAAGCGCTGCAAGCGAATTGGAATCAATTTGTCAAACAAGGGCTCATTTCTGAAGACAGCCAATCCTATCGTATTTCTTTATCTTGGAAAAACAACGTATTCACGTCGAATGGACACCCGGTGAAATAATCACTGACAAGTAGTATCGTTCTATTTTAACCAGTTGATTATATTGATCTTTATAAAAAAATATACCGTATTTTTTTGCGTTGCTTTTCCTTTATCTTATTGAATTTCGCCTATACTCAAAGTGTGTAAACTCAGTGAAGGGGATACTATGGCGAATGACGACAGTAAGGCTCACGGGCTTGAGGAGCTTAATCAAAAAATAGCAACGTTATCAGAGATTGAAAATCGTTATCATCAAGCTAAAGCGGCGCTGGATGCGTTTGTGGATTTAAAATATGACCTCACGTCATCGACACAGAAAAAGAGTAGAGTATCTTATCTGACAGAGTATGAAGAAGCCGCCACAGAAAGACGCAAGCAGTTATCAGAAATCATGAGATTGGAAATCTATTATTTGCAAAAGCGAATCCTGTTATATGAGATGCAGATAAAGAAGCTAGATGATGACAATCAATCAAAAGCGGTATTAATAGCAGAATGTGACCAGTTAAAAAAAGAATTAGAGAGTCAAGAAAAAAAATTACGAACCTCGGTGCCCAAGCACATAGAGCACGTGGATGATCTAGCTGAAGCAGCGAATATTAAAGGAACGTTTGCGCTGACCTTCGCTATTTTTGCCAAAGTGACAGATACTGTTGAAAAATTCGGTAAGCCGGTGATTCAGTTTTTTTAAGGGTTGCTTGCACCACTGGCGATCGCAGCCATTGGTTTTCGTAGCATTTTAGAAGGGATAACAACTTGGCATAATAAAGAAATCAAACAACGTAAAACGCGTTATGCAGGCGCCCTCGCGACGATTGGTTTGACAGTGGCTGCCACTATATTGGCAGCAGGAACGGTAATCGCGGCCCCCATTGTGCTGCCACTGTTGTTTACCGCCATAGTAGGAGTGGGATTAGCCAAAGAAGCTTATATTTATCATCAGGCAAAGCAGGCTGTTAAAGCGCTTGAAGCGGATATTGAGACATCAAAAGCAGCATTGAAAATTGCAATCCAACAGAAATCTAACCCGACAGAAATAAATCGTCTTGCTTCGAATGTGGTGGCTCAGCAACAGCAATGGCAACGCATGAAGCTCAATCAAAGTCATTTGAAAGTCAATCTGGCGGCCAGTGTGATGTCTGTGATTGGCGTTGCTTTATTTGTAGGAGGTGTGTTTTTCCCACCACTCGCCGCCGCAGGCGCATTGATCTTATTAACCATGGGTGTGGTCACTGCCATACAAAAAAGACGTCATCGCAATGCAATGGCACAGCTTGAAAAGACGATTCGCACTCAAACCCCAATGGAGCTAGAGAAACGCATACAAGACAAGCTTTCAAAGGAGATTGCTTTAGGAGACACACAGAGAAACACGCTGTCTGTAGGGCTTCATCAGCCTTACGGGAGTGAGACGGATATTTATAGTGAAATTCGTCCGCCTATAAATCAAGGAGAGGGTTTTTTTAACATACTGAATAATCCAGTGAAAGAAGAGACACAATCGCTGCTAGTAAAAACCCAGTGCCAGCAATGTGGAGCCAGCAGAGATCAATGCCACTGTGATCAGAAAAAGAGTGAGACAGAGACAAATTCTTCTACTTCCCCCTCATCTCATCCATAACGATTTCAGACAAGAGAGAAGTCACCTTAGACGTTAATTACACGGGTTTTGGAATATAGGCGATGGGTAGTTCGTTATCGGTTACGCCGAAAAATCGTTCGCCTCGTGTTCTTTTGGCTTCGATTTTAATAGACGGTTTTAGAATATTTTGTAGTAGAGCATCGTATTTTTTTCGTGTAATGAAAATCGTATTGCGATCTGCGGTTTTTAAAACAGGCCAGGTTTGCAGTAGATCTGCCGTTGTTTTTAACTGTTGGCGATATTCACCTTTGACAGATAAGTTTTTTATCTCGGGAGAGAGTTTTAAATAAAAACGGATTTTACTTTCAGGGTCAAGCATGACGACATTCCAGTGAGACCAGGGTTGAGTCGTCGATGCTGTTTGGATTAATTGTTTTGCAAAACCAGGAATACCGCCGCCAGAGTAATAAAGCGATTGCAACCCCACTCCTAAAAAAAACACGAGAAAGGAATAAACAGCTAATCGTCCGGCCCAGATCGATCGTTTAACGAGTCCATTGTTTGCTAAAATCCAATCGGCCGTCATCAGAATAGCAAAAGGAACAACCGGTAAAATATAATAGTTTCGTCTTGAACCGCTAAAAGTAAAAAATAAAAACAAAATAAATACGATCCATGCTAACCATTTTGAGTGGGAGGATAGGGCGTTCCAGCGAGATTTCAGATCAAATAATGCGGGGATAAAAAAGAATGACCATGGAATCATGTAGAGTGGCAAAAACAGAAAATAGGCATAAAGAGGCCCTTTATGATCAAACGGTTGGAAATAGCGAAGAATATTTTCTTTATAAACCAAATATAAACCATTTTGATGATAACCATTTGCACTAAAATAAGAAGACGCTACGAAAGGTAATAAATAGATGATGGCAGCGGGTATCATGGCAGCCAATAGACGGGGATGAGCGTGTGTTTTCCAATGATGATGGCGCAATAAATCCGGCAAAATGGCGAGAAACACGACAGCAGGGCCGACTAAGCCTTTGCATAATGCGGTAAGCGCTAAAATGAAAAAGAACATGGCATCATTCAAAAAACCAGGTGTTTGTTTTTTTTCTACATACCAAGTGACGGCACCTAATGTGCCTGCCACATTTAACATATCGGCATTGCTCGTGCGTGCCCAAAATAAAAAATAAAATGTCGTCAGTAACATCCAACCAGCCAATAGTCCTAATGATCGGTCTTTTAAACGGGTTCCCAATCGATAGATACAGCCAATGGCTACTAAACCGGCTAATGCGGAGGGCAGGCGTAATGCCCACAGATTTAAGTCGCCAAATAGGCGGGATAGGCCTGCCATTAACCAATAGGAGAGTAGTGGTTTATCATAATATTCCTGTCCGTTTAATACAGGATGTAGAAAGTCATGGTAGTAGAACATAGCAGAAACAATATCGGCCCAACGATGTTCTTGTGTCCAAATCTCGCGGGAGCCTAAACTCGTGAATAAAAGTAATAGAGCTGCTATTAGCAAATAACCCACACTGCTAGATTTGCCCCATAATCGATCTGACCAATTCATTTCCAGTACTCCAAGTTTCAGGGTTTCTTTTGGCTATCTCAACGACCGGTCATTATAAACAAGCCCTAACCAAAAAAATATAGACAAGCGAATAGATGGTGCTAGTATAACGCTTCAACTTGGATGTGAGGGCAGCGGGTATGTTTCAAGGCAGTATGGTTGCATTAGTCACCCCGATGCAACGAGACGGCAGCATTGATAAAAAAGCTTTTTTAAACCTAATTGAATGGCATATTGCTGCTAAAACAAAGGCTATTGTCGTGGTGGGTACGACGGGTGAAGCATCCACTCTGTCTGAAGCAGAGCAATACGATCTGATTTCAAGCGCAGTCAAACAGGCAGCCAAACGTGTGCCTATCATTGCTGGTACAGGTACCCATTCAACGCAGCATACCGTGACTTTAACCAAGAACGCTAAAAAAGCAGGGGCTGACGCCGCGCTGATTGTGACCCCTTATTACAATAAACCCACGCAGGCAGGATTGTTTCAGCACTATCAAATGATTGCTGAGCAAGCGTTATTTCCCATCATTTTATATAATGTGCCTGGACGCACAGCATGTGATTTATTGCCGGATACGGTGGAACGTCTATCCCGCCTTCAGCAAATCGTGGGAATTAAAGAAGCCACTGGAAAGTTGGACAGAGCCCTGGATATTATCGCTCGTTGCAACAAATCGTTTGATGTCTACAGTGGCGATGATGCCACTGCGCTGGGTTTGATGCAGCATGGAGCCAAAGGAGTGATTTCAGTCACGGCTAATGTTTCGCCAGGGAAAATGCATGCACTCTGTGAGGCCGCTTTATCTGGAAATCATGGGTTGGCAAACCAGATTCAGGCAGAACTCATGCCTTTGCATCAAGCGTTGTTCTTAGAATCCAATCCTATTCCAGTGAAATGGGCGTTGGCTGAATTGGGCTTGATCCCGCCAGGAATACGTTTACCCCTATCACCGCTTGACGCTAAATATCATGATGAATTAAAAGCCGCTATGCGCAAAGTGGGTGTCGTTTAACTTGATTAACTTGGATTAATTTTTATGCGTTACATTAACCTGATTTTATCTCTACTCGCAGTGACAACGATCGCTAGTTGTTCTTATCTATACGGTGATCAAGGTGTCATACAAAATCGTGATACAGACTATCTCAAGGCAAAAAGCATTCCACCTTTGCATATTCCACCTGGATTGTCCTCTTCAACGATTGAAGCGCATTATCCCGTTTCAGAAAAATCTTACCCCCCTGGCACCGAACGCGTTAATTTGACGCCGCCTGAGTTGATGAAGTCATGATTCAGTTCAGAAACAGTGCTGGAAAGTCATTTAGAGTTGAGTATATAATTCTCGGTTTTTCACCATCGAGAAAATGAGACAGGAGAGGTACCGAAGCGGTCATAACGGCGCCGACTCGAAATCGGATGGGGGGCGCAAGCCCCCACGTGGGTTCGAATCCCACCCTCTCCGCCAAATTAGCATCCAGCAAGATTCCAAAACATCCAAAATATCCTTTAAAAACAGCACGTTTTCTGTATAATACGTCCCATGAAATCCCACAAGAACTAATAAAATCTTGACCCAAATGGGGGTATAAATAGGGAGTAACCACTCACGATCTTTCGGGTAATTTTTTATAAAAATCAGTTGCTTTACTCTTAAACTTACGGCAATATCCGCGACCTTATGGATATAAACTTGCAAGGGAAAACGCCAAAGGTGAGCACACTCGAAGAAGCCAATGAAATTATTAAGGCATTGTGGGCTGTTATTCAGAAATTATCAGAACGCCTAGAAACGAATAGCAAAAATTCATCTCTTGCACCTTCAGAAGATAGATCATCTAAAAATAAATCCAACATTAAGCGCAATGAAGAACGCAGGAAAAACCCAAAGAAATCAGGCGGCCAACCAGGGCATAAAAAACATGAGAGAACATTGCTTCCGCTAGATAAAGTGGATAATGTTGTGCAATGCTGACCAGATGACAAATGTCGTTGCGGTGGTCAAGTCATATTACATACAGAAGCATACCGTCGGCATCAACAATATGAATTTCCAATTATTCGTCCGGTTGTGACGGAATATCAAATTTAGTAACCTTTCACAGCTTTTTGAGAAATTTTTCTAAAAAACAGTTGCATTGTTGTTAAAATTCCGGCATCTTGCGATGCCTTATGGACATGGATTTAAACGGAAAAACGCCAAAGGCGAACTCACTAG
>JAKBCU010000083.1 GCA_021807565.1 Pseudomonadota bacterium
AATGATGTGCAACTGGATGCCGACCAACGTATGCTAATGATTACAGGTCCCAATATGGGAGGTAAATCAACGTATATGCGCCAAACGGCATTGATTGTTTTATTGGCTCATATTGGAAGCTTTATTCCCGCCAAAAGCGCCAGCATAGGGCCCGTGGATCGTATTTTTACCCGCATTGGTGCATCCGATGAGTTAGCCAGTGGTCGTTCGACATTTATGGTTGAAATGACAGAGACTGCTAATATTTTACATCATGCCACAGAGCAGAGTTTGGTATTAATGGATGAAATTGGTAGAGGGACAAGTACGTTTGATGGCTTATCGCTAGCATTTGCTTGCGCTGAAT
Organism: Pseudomonadota bacterium; assembly: GCA_021807565.1. Taxonomy (GTDB): domain Bacteria; phylum Pseudomonadota; class Gammaproteobacteria; order DSM-16500; family DSM-16500; genus JAKBCU01. Next base: position 347 of record JAKBCU010000083.1, read on the forward strand.
GGTTAGTTCAATCAAATCGTGCCTATACGTTATTTGCAACACATTATTTTGAATTGACAGCGCTGGCAGATTATAACGCCAGCGTTAAAAATATTCATTTTTCTGCAACAGAGCATGGTGAGAAAATTATTTTTTTGCACGCAGTGAATCAAGGCCCAGCGAGTCAAAGTTATGGGATACAGGTCGCAAGACTGGCCGGCATTCCAAAAGCAGTGATTGATTTAGCCAGAAAAAAAATGAAAGAATTAGAAAAAAATACAGCGAAAACGGTCAAACAGCTCGATGTATTGGATGTGTTAAAAGAACCTAAAGTGCATCCCATCATTAAAAAAATTCAGCATATCAATCCTAATGCCATGACGCCCCGTGATGCTTTACAGTTTTTATTTGATATAAAAGAAGAGTGTGATAACGATCATCTGATTGAGCTTGAGGGATCGAGTAATTGAATATCTTTTTGATCGAGCTCCATCCACTGACCGCGGCGTAACGTTCTGGGTAAAGAAATCGCGCCAAAACGAATCCGCATTAATCGACTGACAGTGACACCTTGCGACTCCCATAAGCGTCTTACTAAGCGATTGCGTCCTTGTTTAACCAGAACATGATACCAATGATTGCTACCTTCGCCTCCGGCATCCAGGATTTGATCAAACCGTGCTATACCATCCTCGAGTGATACGCCTTTTCTTAAAGTCTTTAACATGCTAGGTGTCACAGTGCCATGGACTCTGACGGCATATTCCCGCTCAATTTCATTAGAAGGATGCATTAAACGATTAGCCAGTGCACCATGGTTTGTTAGCAATAATAAGCCTGAGGTATTGTAATCCAGGCGGCCGACTGAAATCCAACGGCCGTTTCTGAGCAAGGGTAAATGATCAAACACAGTGGCTCTACCTTCAGGATCTGAGCGTGAACAAATTTCACCTTCCGGTTTGTGATAGAGTAATACGCGGCACGATGTGGATGTTTGCAGCCGCTTGACTTCACGGCCGTCTACACGCACCTTGTCTGCAGCAACTATTCGATCGCCTAACGTAGCAGGTTGTCCATTAACGGATATGCGGCCTTCACGTAACCAACCTTCAATTTGGCGACGAGAGCCCAGGCCTATATTGGCCAATACTTTTTGAATTTTTTCACTCATGGGTAGACGTTGTTATTTCTTCATCGGGTGAGTTTGCTGGTATTTCCGTATTAGCAAATTCAAGTTGGACTTGTAATTGAGCTTCCTGGCGATCCAAGTCATGGATTTCTGCGAGCGTGGGTAATTCGTCTAAATGGGTCAAATTAAACGTATCGAGAAAGGTTTTAGTTGTGCCATACAAAGAGGGTTTACCGGGCACATCGCGTTGACCCACCACCTGTATCCATTCTCTCTCCATCAATGTTTTAATGATAGGTGAGCTAATCGTGACACCCCGTACATCTTCAATTTCCGCACGGGTAATGGGTTGTCGATAAGCGATGAGTGCGAGGGTTTCTAATAGCGCCTTGGAATAACGTTGTGGTTTTTCTTCCCAGAGCTTGGACAGCCAAGGGCTTAATTCGGCTTTTGCCTGAAGCTGATAACCACTTGCTAACTCACGTAGCTCTAAACCGCTTTGATGATAACGTTCCATCAGCGTTACCAAAATGGTTTTAATATCGGCTGAACTGGGTTGTTCTCCTTCAGCAAACAAGTGTTGCAGTTGACGAATCGTCAGTGGAGAGCCCGCGACCATCAACGCGGCTTCAATGATTTGCTGTAACTGTTCAGGACTAACGGACATAAGATCCCTTCTGTGGCAATAAACAATGGCCTTAGTATAGTCAATTTGTGTTGCTTAGAGTAGCAGCTTTTATATGGATTGGGCCAAATGCAGTGGTTTGTATGAATTCAATTAAATGGTCTTTTAAAAGTTCTAGCATCGCGAGAAAGCTGACGACTACGCCTAACCGACCCTCTTTTTCATTCACTAAGCTGGTAAATTCAACAAATTCTTTGGTTTGTAACATCGCTAAAATATGGGTCATGCGTTCTTGAACAGACAGGGGTTCGCGTTGAATAGAATGGCTTGCATTTAATGCAGCACGTTTTAACACGTTAGCAAAAGCCAATACAAGGTCTTTTACATGAATCGGAGGGGGTGGTTGAGTCAACACTATTTCTTGGATACTCGTCTGTACAGGAAAGGTATCTCGGCCTTGCCTAGGAAGCTGATCTAATGCGGCAGCGGCTTTTTTAAAGCGTTCATAGTCTTGTAATCGACGGATGAGTTCGGCGCGTGGATCTTCTTCAGAGCTATCAGTTGCGGCCGGTTTAGGTAATAACATACGTGATTTGATTTCAGCAAGAATGGCTGCCATCACGAGATATTCAGCCGCTAATTCTAAGGATACTTCTTTCATGAATTCTACATAGTCCACATATTGCCGAGTGACTTCAGCAATCGGGATATCGAGAATATCCAAATTTTGCTTCTTGATCAGGTAGAGCAGTAAGTCAAGCGGGCCTTCAAACGCCTCTAAAAACACTTCCATGGCATCCGGTGGAATATATAAATCTTTAGGCAATGTAATCAAGGCTTGCCCATGAATCATGGCAATAGGAGGGGATGTGTCTTCGGCCTTTGTCTCAGTCGTTTCATTCATAGAGCATATCTTATCGAATTGTTGTAAAATCCGCGAGTCATTTGGGTGCTAGCATGCGATTAACGTGAAAAAATATATGATCAAACCGAATATTGAGAAAGCCGTTGCCATTTTGCGCAGAGGTGGGGTGGTAGCGATCCCGACAGAAACCGTTTATGGCCTTGGCGCTGATGCCTCAAGTGCCCCGGGTTTGCAGAAAATTTTTCAATTAAAACAAAGACCTATTGATCACCCCTTGATTGTTCATCTTGGCAGTATCGATGCCTTAACACTCTGGGCGCGCGATGTTCCAGAGGTTGCCTTACGTTTAGCGGGGGCTTTTTGGCCCGGGCCTTTGACGCTGATCTTTAAAAAACAACCGCAAGTGCTGGATTGGGTCACAGGAGGGCAAGATACTGTCGGCATACGTATTCCAAGCCATCCGGTTGCTTTGGCTGTTCTTAAAGCACAAGGGGGTGGTATAGCAGCTCCCTCTGCCAATCGATTTGGTCGAATTAGCCCGACGACAGCTCAAGCGGTTTATGAGGAACTTGGCGATGCTGTTGATTTGATCCTAGATGGAGGGCAATGTGAGGTCGGGGTTGAATCCACCATTGTGGATGTCAGCCGTACACCGATTAGAATCTTGCGCCCGGGTATGATCTCTGTCCAAGCGATTGAAGCCGTCTTGGGAGAATGGGTAGGGATAACCGATACATCCGTACCACGTGTATCCGGTTCACATGAATCGCATTATGCTCCGACCACCCAGACTCGGTTATTATCGTATGAGGATATCGAGCACTATCTTGCTCATTATTCGAATCAATTGCCTGTGGCAATCATGGCGTTTAGTGAATTCAACGTGTCGACAAGCTCGTTGCTTCAAGTCATCGCAATGCCTAAAACGCCAACGGCTTATGCGCATCAGTTATATCAGCAGTTGCGCGAACTGGATAAAAAAAACGTATATGAAATTATCATAGAAAACGTCCCCAACGATAGTTTATGGGATGCGATTCGAGATCGTTTGACTCGAGCATCGGTCAATTAGGGCCCTCGTATCAATAACCTAGCTGAAAGTATATTGCATCATAATTACATTTAATTGATTTTTAGTAACTATAAATTATAATAACTAGTCGCCCCTGAAAAACCCCTTATACGGCTAACGATGGTGATGGAAGTAGCCGCATGATTTTCCTTAAATTAAATGCACAACCCGTTAAAACGGCATTAA
>JAKBCU010000030.1 GCA_021807565.1 Pseudomonadota bacterium
TCTATAGTGATCACAGCAATCGGCATGGCGTACACAGTTGAAGAAAGACTGATAAATTGAAATTGCGGCTCACCCACAATCAAGACCAATACGACGGACACCATGACTTTATCAGCCACAGGATCAAGAAATGCACCTAACTTGGTCGATTGTTGTAAACTTCTGGCCAAATAACCATCCAGCCAATCTGTAATGCAAGCTAACGTAAAAAGCACTGCAGCAAGCAAATGTCCCCAAGGAACTGGTAAATAATAAATAATCGCTAGAAATGGGATAACCACGATCCGCGCGAAAGTGAGAATATTGGGTAAGTTATACATGCTTACACCGTATCATGTAATGCAGAAAAGATTCGTTTTGCTAATGACCGATTAATACCTGGTACCTTGGCCAGCTCCTCAAGACTAGCACGATTAATAGCTTGAATACCACCAAAGTATCGCAATAAATCACGTCTTCGTTTTGCACCAATCCCAGGTATGGATTCTAAAAATGACACTCGTCTTTTTTTATCACGTCGCATACGGTGTCCTGTGATAGCAAAGCGATGTGCTTCATCTCGTACTTGTTGAATTAAATGTAAGGCTATTGAATCAGGCGGTAAATGCAACTCATTTTTATTTATCTGATGCAATGTTTCAAACCCAGGTTTTCGATCAGGACCTTTTGAAACACCGATTAAGAAGACACCCTCTACTGCAAACTCAGCCAATACGGCTTTTGCTACATTCAATTGTGCTTTTCCACCATCCATTAATAAAATATCCGGCAAGATAGCACCTGTCGTTTGTAATTTTTTATATCGCCTAGATAAGGCTTGGCGCATCGCCGCAATATCATCGCCCGGTGTAATATCAGTAATATTAAATCGCCGATAATCGCGTTTTAATGGCCCTTCTTGGTTAAATACGACGCAAGAAGCGACTGTTGCTTCACCCATACTATGACTAATATCAAAACATTCAATGCGGGTAGGAAAAAAAGTGAGGCCTAATTCTTCCTTAAGAGCAGAAAATCGCGCCAAGGTATTCGATCGACTCATCAGATGAGCAATGAGTGATTCTCGCGCGCTATTAGTGGCTATTTCAAACCATTTTTTTCGTTCACCTCTCACGTTGGATGTGAAGTGGACAGGGTGATCGGCGTGTTTGGCTAATACGGTTAGCCAATGCGCATCAGATAGACGTTCTCCCAGAATAATTTCCCTGGGCATGCTTTCTAAAAAATCCCTATTTTGTAAATAATGTTGAGTGATAAATGACATTAAAATTTCTTCATGTGACGAGTGCATCGGGACAATGGGAAAATAGGACCGACTTCCCAAGATTCTTCCGCCACGTATTAATACTAATTGAATACAAATAATCCCTGCTTTTACAGCTAATCCAATGACATCAACCTCTCCCTGCGCTGAGCTCACATATTGACGCGATTGAATTTCCCTTAATTTACTGACTTGATCACGAATTTTTGCTGCTACTTCAAACTGTAACGCTTGCGCCGCCCTTTCCATGTCTTTATTTAATTCTTCAATCACTTGATTATTTTTACCTTGTAAAAATAAGATGGCGCGGTGGACACTGACTTGATAATCTTCCGCAGAAATGTAATGAACACAGGGTGCTGAGCAACGCCCAATTTGGTATTGCAAACAAGGACGGTCTCTCGTTGAGAAAAAACGATCGTTACATGTTCTAAGATGAAATAACTTTTCAATCAAGTTGATTGTGTCACGAACCGCTGTTGTATTTGGAAAAGGCCCAAAAAACGTCCCTTTTCGTTTTCTACTGCCTCGATAAAACTCCACCTTAGGATAGGTTTGATCTGTCGTAATTAAAATATACGGATAGGTTTTATCATCTCGAAACAACACATTGTAATGGGGTCTGTGTTTTTTGATTAAGTTACATTCTAGCAATAATGCTTCGTTTTCACTGTGAGTCACTGTAATATCAATGCTAATGACATGTTTTAATAAAGCCGCTGTTTTGATGTCTTGTTGTTTATGAGAAAAATAGCTAGTGATACGTTTTTTAAGATCTCTCGCTTTGCCGATATATAGTATTTGGCCTTGATCATCTAGCATTTGGTAGATGCCCGGTTGATGAGGCAGACGACTTAAAAAAGATTGAATATCAAACATATCAACAACCGAATCCAATGCAACTCACGTATGGCATAGGCTCCTCGAGTTGCTATGTTGCGAGGCCGGGCATCATTCATATGAATATTGAACTAGGGAGACTCTGCAGGGGATTTGTGTCCCTCTACTAATCCTAGCCTAATTGCCAATAAGGTTAGCTCAACATCACTGTGTATACTCAGTTTTTCAAAAATACGGTAACGATAACTATTTACCGTTTTTGGACTTAAGCATAACTTATCTGAAATTTCCTGTACTTTTTGGCCGCTCGTAATCATAAGCATGATTTGCAATTCACGTTCTGAAAGAATATCCAATGGGGATGTTTCATCTTTCGTAAAACGTTTTAATGCCAGCTGCTGAGCTATTTCAGAGCTAATATAACGTTGACCCGAATGCACGGTACGAATCGCTCTAATCATTTCATCAGGATCACAGCCTTTGGTAATATATCCTGCGGCACCGGCTTGCAAAAAACGTGATGGATAGGGTTCATCATCACATACGGTCAATGCTAAAATTTTAATGTCAGGGTTATGGCGTATCATTTTTCGGGTGGCTTCAAGACCGCCAATACCAGGCATATGCACATCCATTAACACAACCTCTGGCAGAAATTCTTTCGCCAAGCGAATCGCTTCTTCTCCCGTTCCTGCTTCGCCAACTACCTTAATACCATGGACATCTTGTAACAGGCGCTTTATCCCTATTCGCACTAACTCGTGATCATCAACCAGTAAGACCTTTATCAACGTTTGACCCCATAGATGTTGGAATTTAACTTAAAGATTCCTTTCCCTACTTCATACACAAAGCACTTCTTTGAAAAAACTCACTCAAAATTCCTATCTACCTGAATAAACATGGATTTTTTTGCTCACTTTTTCAAAGACCTTTTTAGTGCGCCAAGGTATTTGAAAGAACGCTACTGAACCGTCCGTTATGCCGAGGGAAAACTGTTGGCGGAGAGAGAGGGATTCGAACCCCCGGAACCCGAAAGGGCTCAACGGTTTTCAAGACCGCCGCTTTCAACCACTCAGCCATCTCTCCAACGGTTTGCTATTCTATATTTTTTGGAATATTATCAATGGATCACATATTACCGCTATTTTGCTCATTGATTCAACCATTAATTACAAAAAAACTATTAAATAACAAAGAGTCTTTATCCAAAAAAGATTGGCTCAGGTTTAATATGTCGCCCCATTGACTCGTGACTCGTTAGGTGTGATTATTTTTTACTGCACTGACAAAAAAATATAGATGGGCAGGGGAATAATTCACTAACTTTGTGGTAATATACCAGCATTCAAATTATAGAGATTGACGGAGGATGACGATGCCTATCAATGAAAATATTATTCTACAGCGTTCAGAATCATTGCTGAGTACTCACTCAGTATTGCGGAATACGTATTTGCTCCTTAGCCTTACCTTGCTGTTCAGTGCTAGCATGGCAGGAATGGCAGTGACTATTCAAGCTGGCTTTGGTTCGTCAATGATTGCCTTTATTCTTTCTTTCGTATTACTTTTTGTCACAACGTCCATGCGTAACAGTGCCTGGGGCATTTTAGCCGTTTTTGCCTTTACCGGTTGCATGGGTTATTCAATGGGTCCTTTGCTAAATCATTTTATTCGTGGCTACAGTAATGGAAGCCAACTGATTGTGACTGCCCTAGGTGGTACGGGGATTACTTTCTTACTATCATCAGCCTATATTATTACTACCAAAAAAGAGCTCAGCAACTGGGGCAGCTTCTTAATGATTGGGTTAGTCATGTGCGTTATTGCAAGCCTCGCCAACCTCGTTTTTAAAATGCCGGCGATGCAATTGGCCATTTCTACCATTATGACATTTGTTTCAACAATGTTAATGATGTATGACACGAGTCGCATTATTCATCAGGGTGAACGTAATTATATTATGGCAACCATTAGCCTTTATTTAGACATCCAAATGTTATTTCAAAATTTGTTGATGTTATTAGGTGTAATGAACGACAGAAATTAACTACGAGTTGAAATGAAAAAACCCCTGCCATGCGGGGTTTTTTATTTTTTACGATTGGTTAACTCTCTTCTAGCCATAAGCATTTTCCCTTCTCTGCCATGTGGTTGAGTTTGGCTTCATGCACAGCAATCTCTTCTGAACTCAATACGATAACAGGCAAATGACGTTGTCGAGGCCGCGTCATTTTATGCACTTGTTTTTTTTCTTCAGCCGGTTCTATGGGTTTTTGCTCATCAAACAAACTACCCTGACCACCCGTCATGCTTAAATAGACTTGAGCGAGCAAGGTAGCATCTAATAATGCTCCATGGAGTTCGCGCCGCGAACTATCAATATTATATCGTTTGCATAAGGCATCTAAGCTATTACGTTGCCCCACATGCATCTGTCTTGCCATGACTAAGGTATCAATAATTCGGCAGTAATCTGTGATAGGCCGCCAAGCTTGATTTGCTAAAGATAATTCATGGTTTAAAAAACCAATGTCAAAAGGGGCATTGTGAATAATGAGTTCAGCACCCTGAATAAATTCCATGAAGGCAGGAGCAATATCGGCAAAAAGCAGTTTATCTTTTAAAAAGGCATTGGTAATACCATGGATGGCGAGCGCACTTTCATCAATAGCACGTTCTGGATTGATATACTGATGAAATTGTGCCTGAGTGATTTTTCTATCAAGCAGCTCAATGCAACCAATTTCAATGATCCTATGACCTTCTTCAGGTTGTAAGCCCGTTGTTTCCGTATCTAATACTATTTGGCGCATGTATACCTCTTAAGGATTTATTTGTTATCCAGTAATTGGTCAATAGCCTGCGTAGCTAAGGCATCCACCAATTCATTTTCTGGATGACCGCTATGTCCTTTTATCCAAAACCAATGCATTTTGTGTTTCGCTGCTAATCGATCCAATTCTTGCCATAAATCGGCATTTTTTACTGGCTTATTATCCGATTTTCGCCATTGGCGTTTCTTCCAAGCCGCCATCCATAGTGTAATGCCTTTTTGCACATATTGAGAATCGGTATGCAACTCTACTTCGCACGGCTCACGTAATGCTCTCAATGCTTGAATAGCTGCCATTAATTCCATGCGATTATTAGTAGTGTCAGATTCGCCGCCTGAATACGTTTTTTTATGATGTACATAACGCATTAATACACCCCACCCCCCGGGTCCGGGATTACCCCGACAAGCACCATCAGTAAAAATAACCACTTTTTTCATTTCAACGAATCTCGCATGCTAGGTCCTGGGAACGTGGCGTGCAAACTGGATAATTTTTGCTGCCACCTCATTCTAATAGGCGTCAACGGCACTACTTTTGCTTTAGCAATTAATACATAAACGCCGCCAAACGGTTTATAACATTTATTGCCTAACCATTCTAAAAAGGTTAGCTTGCGAAATAAACGTTGATGTCGAGTGGGTGGTCTAAATAAAAATGTGTCTTGTAGTACCAATTCAAAATCGGCTAATCCTAACCATTTTTTCACTGTTGTGGATTGAATAAAATGACTATTCCAGGGGGTCACATTGGCTGTCGTCATCGTTTTTTTAAGTCCCCATAGGCTCATGGGATTAAAGCCCAAAATAATAATGTGTCCTTCCGGTTTAACAATGCGACACGCTTCTGACAATAATTTTCTAGGATTATCCAGGTGTTCTAATGTATGGGGTACTAATACTAAATCAACGCTACCGGATGCAAACGGTAATTCGTAAAATTCACTCTCAATCACCTCAGTAAATTTATTTTTATTGACCAAAAGCGGTGTCATCAGGTATTGACAAGGCATCACTGTCGATTTTAATAAACCTTGCTGCTGTGGTACGCCAAGCAATAAAGCATATTTCCCATAATAGCTGCTTAATAATTGCTGCAAACAGCGACGCTCGGCTGCCACGACATGCTGCCCTAAAAACTGCGTCAGCCAATGGTCCCAATGTTGGGTCATTCGATATAGTTTGGGCATGGGGTTGCTTCCCTGTGATAAGCTATCTCTTATGGTGCTAGCCAAACTTGTTGAAGTTTATGCTATCGCTAAAATTGTATGATACACTGGCCAAGGTTTTTGAGGTACTGCTTTTATATTCGAGAATTTGAGCAATCTATGGGATGTCGGGGAACACATTGGATTAGAATAATCATAGCAATCGGTTGCTGCACTGTGTCTTGTTTTTGTTTTGCTGCTGCCAGTATCGAAGGTATTAAAGTCTACCAAAAAAACATGCACTTATTCCCTGATCGCAAAGAAAGTTTGGCGGCTGATATCTATCGCTATCACAATGCGGATAACATTTGGGATGCATTGAGATCAGAATTTGCACTACCTCACTATGAGAATAATCCCTTAGTACAAGAACAAATTGAATGGTTTATGAATCATCAAGATTTTTTACAGCGTTCCAGCATGCGAGCTGCGCCCTATCTCTATTATATTTTCCAACAAGTCAAAAAGCGTCATTTGCCTGCTGAATTGGTACTCATTCCTATTATTGAAAGCGCTTACAATCCTTTTGCTTATTCAACTGCAGGTGCAGCAGGTATTTGGCAAATGATGCCTGGCACTGCGTCTGGCTATGGTATAAAACAAAATTGGTGGTACGATGGTCGAAGAGATGTAGTCGCTTCAACTCATGCTGCGTTGAATCATTTACTCTACTTATCCACTTTTTTTCAAGGGAATTGGTTATTAGCCATTGCTGCCTATGATACTGGCGAAGGAAATGTTCAGTCGGCTATTCAACGAAATATTATGCGTGGCGAAAACGTCGATTTTTGGTCCTTGCCTGTTGCTCAAGAAACGCGTGAATATGTACCACGACTGCTAGCATTGGCTTGCATTATCAGCAACCCGGAAAGGTACCCTATTGATTTTCCTGCAGTGCATAATGCACCCTATCTTGCACAAGTCGATGTGGGTGCACAAATTGATTTAAAACATGCTGCTTATCTCGCTGGAATGAGTCTGCAAACATTAAAACACTTAAACTCAGGTTACAATCGCCCTACCACGGATCCTGCGGGTCCATTTAAACTGGTTTTACCTATTGAAAATGTGCAGCAATTTACCGAAAATTTAGCACAATCTGCACGCTATCATCGTTTCAATTGGGTTCGTTACAAAGTGAAATCCGGCGACACGCTGTTGTCTGTGGCAAGACATTTTAACATTACAACAGCTTCATTATATCAACATAACCCATCTTTATCGTCGCATTTGAAAACGGGGATGAATCTGCTCATTCCACGCTCTGTTCCGGCGATTTCCCGTTCTTTACTCGAGTCAAAACAAGAACAACTGGTTGCTACTGCTACACCGCCTCTTTCTATAAAATCAAGAAAAAAAATATTTGCAAAAAATGCGTCTCTTGACATAAATGTCTCTCGTGCATTTGAAAACTATCATGGTAACTATGCAATGCAACCAGGTGACACACTCTATATGGTCAGGCGTGGCGATGATCTTAAAAAAATTGCACATCATTTTCACATACACCCCAACCTGCTTGTATCTGTTAATCACTTAGTCGCGCCACGCTCACTTAAACCAGGAAAATATCTTATGATTCCAACCCATCTCAATCATAACAGTTCACAACACTACCAACTCACTCCGGGTGATACTATTTATGTCGTCAGATATGGCGACACGTTAGAAAAAATAGCCGCAAAATTTCATACCTCACCCAGAGAAATCCGATTAGCTAATTTACTATCTAATCCCCGGTTACTTGAAAATGATCGCCTTGTTATCCCAACCCATAGTTGAATTCATTATCATAGGAGACGATATGTCCACACCTGAAATATCAGTACAAGAATTGGAAGCGTTAAAAAAAGCCAATGCGGATTTTTTTTTATTGGATGTGAGAAATCCGGATGAATATGCCATTTGCCATTTAGAAGGTCATTTAATTCCACTCAATGAATTACCAGCAAGATTAAATGAAATTGATCGCGAACAAGATATCATTGTGCATTGTCATGCTGGTGGACGTTCTCGAAAAGCAACAGACTATTTAATTCAGCAGGGTTATAAGCGGGTGCGTAACTTACGTGGGGGAATTACTGCATGGGCAAATGAAATCGATCCTAAAATGAAAACCTATTAGCATAGAGAGTGTTAACTGATGGGCGACGCCCTGCCCCATCAGTTAACAAGAGATGATTAAATCGGAATGCGTTGACCGCCAGCGATCGCATTAATCAACCCAGGCACTTTTGGACTACCAAGCCCTGTGACATAATCATACCCAGTTTGAGCGGTGCAATTAGCGCCACATGACCCGTTCGAACCAGAGACAATATCATGAAAGGTTGCACTATAGTAATTGAGTGCGGTGGTATATAACAGTGTGTTAATATTCACGACTTGATTAGTGGCGGCAGATTGAAGTACTGCAATTAACCCAGCCCATTGAGGCGAACCTGCGCTAGTACCACCAACCACTAACCAACCTCCCTCAGCACTGTCATAGATTGATACCCCACTGTTAGGATCTGCATTGTAAGCGACATCAGGCACGCCGCGCCCTTTGTTAGGATTATTGGGTATTGGAAAACTGGCTTGTTGAGGCGGTTCTGCTTCCATACCGCTAATACCCCCACCACTTCCTCCCCATGCTGTTTCACCGGCGTAATTGCCTGATGCATCAATGGAAAGTGTTGTACCGCCCACTGCCACTACATTAGGTGAAGCGGCAGGATACATGACTCCGCTGCCACTATCACCTGATGATGCGAAATACGTGACACCTGGCGCATTAAAAATTGAATCGAATTGGTTTTCGCCAGAAAATTCACCTGCCCCCCAACTCATAGAAACAGCTATTGCACCATTTTGCACGGCAACTTCTACCGCTTTTAATAAACTTGCAAAAGTAGCATCAGCTGCTTCAACCAATAAAATTTTTGCTTTTGGAGCCACTGCATGTGCCCACTGCACATCTAACGCCATTTCAACACCCCAGCCTAAATCAACAGGTGGTTGTGATCCAGATGCGTAAATTTTTTGAAAACAACCATTAGCGGTCGTACAATCGGGCAAACCAAATGTCGTATTAAATACGGCTAAATCTGCTTCGGCATTAGGGCTATCATAGGCATCAATGATCGCAATCACTTGACCTTCACCTTGATGCGCAATCGATGAAAAACCGTAGGCTTGTGTGATTTGTGCAGGCGACAAACCACTTGGCGTAAGCAGTGATGTGTTGGGTTTAATATGATAAGGTGGATGTGCGATGCGGACACCATTATTAATATCGGCATAGACCAAGCTGCTGATGGACGACAAAAAAATCGATGCAAGCAATCCTTTCTGTTGGACAGTAAGCCGTTTAAGACAGTGCAGTTTTTTTTTCAATTGCAATTTTTTCATTCAAATCTCCCTTTCGAATAGACATAACATGCACGTTCATAGTAAACCAAATAACTTATTCAATCAAACAGCAATATTTTGACAATTGAAAAATGAACCTGTACCTTGTAACAAGCATATTGTTATGAATAGCAAAAGATGTATGCTGAATTAAGTTGACACTGAGCAAAAAAATAAAGGAATTTCATTTGACTAGATAATAAGGAGTTAGATATGCATTACATAAAAAAATTATCCTATGCTGTACTTGCTTACACACTCGCCAGTACAAGTGTTGCAATAGCCGATACAGCGAAGCCTCAACTTATTAAGAAAAAAACAGATCCAGTAGCCATTAAAAGCTATTGGACACCAGAGCGTATGAGACAAGCCACTGCAATGGATCTACCCATGGCAGATCCGCAGCGCATTAAACTCTCTTTTGATGAACTCATGCAAAAACAAAAAGGCAAACCATCGGATGTTCATTTGGGTCATCCTCCTGTCACTACCATAGCACCAGACACTCATCCATTATTTGAACCTATTCGATCCACCCCCACTGTCTCCAAGATGGATACCGGTAGATTAAACGAATATTTTAGTAGCCAAGCCCTTGTTCCTTCCAACGCGGATCAAAGCTATCCGTATATGGCTATCGGTAAATTATTTTTCGTTGATACGAATGGCAATCCTAAAACATGCTCTGCTTCCGTTGTTGCAAATAGACTCATCTTAACGGCAGGTCATTGTGCGCATAATGGTAATGGAAGTCCTACAGGTTGGTATCACAATTGGTTGTTCGTGCCAGCTTATCACAATGGAACAGCGCCCTTTCAATCGTGGGCCCCCTTAGTGATTGGCGTAGCGGATGAATGGTATGTGAGCAACAATCAAGTACCCAATGCACACGATTATGCTATCTTAATGATGGCGGATGAGGTCATTAATAATTCCGTTCAAATGATTGGCAACATTGTGGGCGTCCTAGGATACAAAACCTATAGCACTATTCCTAACCATGCCCATCTCATTGGCTATCCAGACAATTTAGATGGTGGTCAACTCATGCATCAAGTCACCGCACAAAGTGCAGTGGCCGTTTCTCCTAATAATGCTGAATATGGATCAGACATGAGTTTAGGTTCAGGTGGCGGCCCATGGATACAAAATTTTGGCCCCGTTTCAGCAGGTCAAACCGGTGGAATTCATGCGGAGCGTAATATGATTATTGGGCTATCTTCCTATGGTTACAATGATGCATTCACGTTAGCAGAAGGCAGTCCTATATTAGATAGTACCTTTTCGAGTGACATGTCCCAGATGTGTGCTTTAGAGCCACAAAATTGTTAATCAATCCATTCGATCATGCTTTTAAAAAATCATTCCCGCTCGGCGGGAATGACAAACGTAACGCCTAGAATCTAAAAATTAAACCAAGTCCTGGTGTCATGCAGGCAATACTGACGTGTTCTTATGCATTTTTCAAAAAGTGATCTTCTTCAGGCGTAGAATGGCGGCCTAATAATTGATTACGTTGCGGAAATCGACTGAACTCTTTGATCACTCTAAAATGCGCATAAGCATAGGCTAAAAATAATTGATACACTTGTGTGGTCTCGGTCATGGAAAGAGAAACTAACTGCTGAAAAAGACGGATAGACTGTTCTTGCAGTTCTGGATTTTCTGCATGAACCAATGGCATATAAAAGAAGACACGTTCTATCAGCGTTAAGGCGTGATCCATGCTCTCTTGAATTCCATCCAAACAGAGCTGTTGTGCTTTATCATCATACAGAAATGCTTTTCCTGAGTTTCTATGCAGACAACGTGAAAATTGATCCAGCAAAATAATTAATGCTAATCTTCCGCGAGGTGATGCTTCCCAAAAAGCAAGCTTTCCTTGAATGGCTAACTCATACTCATCTTTAAAGGTTTCCAGCAAGGATTCTTTCAATTTTTCATTTTCACCAAACCATAAATTTGTGCGATCACTGGTTGGTAAATCTGCATGACCTAAATCACCAAACCAAAACTCAAGTAACGCATGCGCTCGATCCACCCCAACTCCTCCTGTTTTTAATTACTCAATCAATAGCTGCGTTCCTGGTACAACCCAGTCAAACAATTCTATGATATCTGCATTTCGCATACGGATACAGCCCTTGGATCCGGGTACACCCAGTATGACATCGTCCGGTGTCCCATGGATATACACATAGCGTCTCATCGTATCGACGTTACCTAATCGATTTTTATTTATTTCCAATCCACTTAACCACATAATCCGCGTTAAAATCCAATCGCGGTTGGGGTGTGACTTTCTGAGTGATTCAGAAAAGACTTCTCCAGTTGCTCTACGTCCAACGAAAACGGTATTAACAGGATACGTGCCACCGATTTTAGCGCGTATCTGATGCCAGCCACGTGGTGTTTGCTCACTACCGCTTATTTCACCTGACCCATTTTTTGCGGTAGAAACATCATACTGTTTTATCCATCGTGTTTGATCAAATGCATCACACGTATTGGATGAATCATGCTGATATAGCTGTAACGTTTGCTGTACAATGGATACTCTTAATATCACCTTCAGCATGGCTTACCCACCATCATTGCTGTAATAAGTTTCGGAATGAGTTTCTCTGTCCGTTGATCCCGATCGTGATGAGGATCAAATTCAACCATTTCACCTGCAAGCAGCCGTTTGTCATGACTCACTGTTTTCAATGCCTCAATGAGCTCTTCTGCGCTGATGCCATTGGGTTCGGGTGTTCCTGTACCCGGGGCTTCTAATGGGTCTAAGCTATCCATGTCAATACTAATGCCATAACCCCTAGTACGTTGAGTGGCAATGGCAACCGCCTCTTTAAAAACCACGGCTAATCCACGTTGTTTGACTTCTTCTATAAAAAAAACTCTGACACCAAGTTGCTTGAGTAACGCTGCTTCACCGGATTCATAACTACGAACACCGATTAAACAGACGTTTTCAGGCTTTAACTTGGCTGAGGGCGTGAATATGTGGGTAAGTTTAACATTTCCTTGACCGAGAAGCGCTGCCAAAGGCATACCATGAATATTACCGGTGATCGATGTATCATGAGTATGGCTATCCATGTGAGCATCGATCCAAACTAATCCGATGTCGCCTTCTTGACTTTTGGCATGTGCAACACCGCTCCAGGTCCCTATGGCACAGGAATGATCTCCACCCAATACCAAAAAAAACTGTTTTTGATTCGTTAAGCGATTCGTATAATGAGCCAGCTTGTTACAGGCATCGGCTATCCTATCTATCTTTTCCATTCCATTCGGTTCAGTATGGATGATCGTTTGCCATTGAGTTCCTAAACCGATTTTAGCTAAGTCAGTCATATAAGCCGAATGTTGTAATACCAGAGGCCCCTCCGCACTGCCTGGGTCAGAGCCACCCAGACCTGACGCATAGCCAAGTAAATTCAATTTTCTTTTTAACATATCGTCACCTCTTCTCCCTTCATTTGGGGAAAGGGCTAAGTAATTGTCTCACCACCATCGATAATAAATACCTGGCCAGTAATGAATCCCGCTTCTTCAGACGATAAAAACAATGCTAACCCTGCCACGTCTTTTGGCGTACCTAGACGACCCACAGGAATGGAGTCTAACATATCCATTTTATCCGTTTGTTTTGTCTTAAATCGCTCTTCATTGAAAATATTGCCTGGTTCTATGCAATTGACGGTAATCAAATCTTTGCCCAACTCAAGTGCCGCTGTTCTCATCAACCCATTGATTCCACTTTTCGAAGCAGTATAATGTGCAAAACTCGGCAACCCGATTTCCCCTCCTGCAATGGACGAAATAAAAATAATTCTTCCATATTGATACTGCCGCATCACTGGCATGACACCATTTAATACTAAAAATGAACTGGTTAAATTAACATCTATCACCTGTTGCCATTCTTTTAAACTCATTAGGCCCAAGTTGGCCCTAGGATAAATGCCAGAGCTATGGACTAAAATATCAATAGTGCCTGCCATCTGTAAAATTTCTTCCATGGCATTTCTCACCGATTTTTCTTGGCTCACATCCGCCACACAATGATGCAGATTATCAAGACCCTGTTCTCTGGCTTCTTGATCGCATTGCAATAAGGTAGGTTCATCCCGGTCAATGACAAACGTATTGGCTCCTCGTAGAGCAAAAGAAGTGGCAATTTCCTTTCCTATCCAGCTAGCCCCACCTGTCACGATTGCCACTTTCCCTTCGAACAGTCGATTCATGAATCATCCCTATTGGCCGAAAAATAATCCAATGATTGCATTTCTAATAAGCGTGAAGAGGTTCTTGCATACTCTAATACTTTATAGCCTTGTTGATATAACTCAGTAACAGGTAATTCCGCTGAAATCACAATTCGAGTACCTGCATCATAAAATACATCTACCATGGACATAAATAAACAAATCGTATCTTTGGCATCAGGCGGTATCACAGGAATATTGCTAATCAATATAGTATGAAATTGTTGCGCAATGGCCAGATAATCCATGTGACTACGTGGAGTTTGACAAATAGTTGCAAATTCAAACCATACAATTTGGCCTGCACGCTTTTTCACCGGAATCAAGCGGTGCTCAATAGCAATAGGATTTTGTGTGAGTTGCATACCTCTCGTGAGTAATTCAAACGTTTTTTCCATATTGTGTTCTGCTGCATTATCAAGAGGCGTATAAAAAATTCCAGCTTCGCTTAGATGAGATAGTCGATAATCTTTGTCCGTCGGAATAAAAACCACTTCCGTATGTTTTTTTAATAAAGCAATAGCGGGCAAAAACCGTTCTCGCTGTAAACCGTGTTTGTATAACTCATCTGGCATGGTATTTGACGTCGCTACCAAACAGACTTTTTGTAAAAATAGCGCGTTAAATAATCGCCCCAGTAACATGGCATCAGTAATATCGTAAACAACTAACTCATCAAAACAAAGGACAATTGCTTTTTTAGCCAGTTCTTTCGCAATACTATCCAGTGGATTTTTTTTACCTTGAAGTTCCGTCAGTTGCTGGTGAATCATCCGCATAAATTGATAAAAATGCATGCGCATTTTTTGAGAAAAAGGTAACGAATGATAAAAACAATCCATCATAAAGGTTTTACCAATGCCGACACGTCCACATAAATAAACACCCTGAATTAACTGCTTGCTACGCAATGCACTAAAAAAAGTGGATCGTTTATGGTGCTCCGCTAACAGATCATAATAAACACGTTGCAACTGTTTTAACGCAGAAATTTGCTGAGGATCTTCTGAGATAGCGCCTTGATCACATTGTTCATGATAATAGTCTAGTGGGGTCACTCGTGCTCTCGAAATGGATGTCACCGTTGCAAAACCCGGACAAAACCGCCGGGTTTTTGTTACCGCCGACGATATTAATAATCGTCGCCCGTGGCTGTATCTGCATTCATATCATCATTGCCATTACTCGAATCAGACGAGGACGAATTACCGTTGGTGGAAGAAGAACCGCTCATGCCTGAAGAACCACTCATGCCTGAAGAACCACTCATGCCTGAAGAACCGCTCATGCCTGAAGAACCACTCATGCTTGAAGAACCACTCATGCCTGAAGAACCACTCATGGTAGAACCACCGCTCATTCCGTTGTCAGCAAATGTCATGCTGTCATCTGGGGCTGCATAAGCAACCGTTGCCGCAAGCAAACTAGCAGCTGCCATGGCAACTAACATTTTAACTTTCATGTTGTATCTCCTTAAGGATTTTCTAAAGTTTGACGATATAATTTAATACTAAATTAACATTTGTGCTATCCTTTTTTAATGAATAGAACCCTACAAAATATAGTAGTTTTAACCTCAGGCGGCGATGCCCCGGGGATGAATGCAGCCATTCGTGCTGTGGTCAGAACTGCTTGCTATCACGGATTACAAGTCTATGGCAGTAAAGCGGGATACCAAGGATTGGTTGATCAAACGTTAATCCCTCTCGGCCCTGAAAGCGTGGCCAATTGTATCCAATATGGCGGCACAATTCTCAAAGCAGATCGGTGTTCCGCTTTTTATGAATCTGATATACGTGCTCGATGTCGACAGTTTCTGAAAGAAAAAAAGATCGATGGTATGATTGTCATCGGCGGCAATGGCAGCCTCATGGGTGCAACCTTGTTGGCAGAAGAAGGAGGCCCTGCTGTGATTGGCATTCCAGGCACCATAGATAATGATGTGCCCGGTACCGAATATACCATTGGCTTTGATACAGCGAGAAATACGGCATTACTTGCTATTGATAAAATCCGTGATACGGCCTCCAGTCATAACCATCATTTTTTAGTAGAAGTCATGGGTCGCAATACCGGTTTTCTCGCCGTCGATGTGGGGATTGCGGGCGGCGCTGAAGTCATTCTGATTCCCGAGCTAGACATTCCAATCGACGTACTGGCTAAGAAATTGCTAGAACCAAAACGTCGTAAATTCAGTTCCATCATGGTGATTGCTGAAGGGCATCAACCTGGCCGTAGTATTGCACTGGCTGCTCAACTAAAAGCCTTTACCCATGAACAGTATCGAGTTTGCATCTTAGGACATACCCAACGCGGAGGATCGCCTACCACGCTAGATCGTTTAATGGCTTCACAAATGGGATTTCTTGCTGTAACTGGCTTACTCGAAGGCAAGACCCGTCACATCACCGCCGTTAATCAGGGTACAGTCACCTTAGTGAATTTCCCGAATACGCAACACAAAACCCGATTATTCACCGATGTAGCCTTATTGAAATGCAATGATATTTTATGTCTTTAAATGCGAATTAAGAGCTGAAAATCAATAAATTACCCTGTAGGATGATAGAAGTCAGTGGATGTTAACGTGGTGTGCCAAGCATTGCTTCGCATTCACGCTGACTTTTTTGGCGAGTGCTTCTGTCTCTGGTTTTTTAAACATGAAATAACGTGCTGCTTTATCCAGATGGTAAATAGCGCTAAGACCCCCAGCACAATAAATCGATGCATTGGCTGCTCCTATCAACGCACCCGTTAATGCACCTGGAATAGCGCCCCACCCACCTGCAGCGGCCCCAATGATGGCACCGATACACATACCCATCACAAAACCCACTGCAGTCACGCTGATCAGTTTCACAGCCAACATCAGCTTTTCTGGTGTGCTCTTTTGAAATGTCTTTTGGCAACTTTTTTCAAATTGCATCACTGCTTCAATCCCTTTTTGCTCTATATGATGAAGCAAAGTCGAGGTATTACCCATTATCTCTCTATCTCTTTCTTGGGTGGGATCCAACAGATTCACGAGATAATAAAGGGTTGCCGTAAAAAGAGACGTACAAGCACTTCCATCCTGTTTTTGGGCGAACTCTTTTATTTGAGCGATTAACTCTTGCTGCTCAATCAATGGTTTTGCTGATTGAACCAATTCAGTTTCAAATTGTGTTTGATCTAGCTGATTTTTTTCGATTTGATCAGGCTCAGATTCATATAAGTCAAGATACGCCTTAAAAACAGGCCCACCATAAGTCAACGTCCCTCGAGCGCTAAATATAGCGGCTTCATAGCGTAATTGAGTGGACAGTTTCATCGACTGAATCTCTTTTTCGGTAAACCCAACTGATCGTAAACAAGCACCGAGCCGTGCTGGATCTTTGATGGAATAAATGGATGAATCACCCTGATCAATCGCTTGCAACGCCTGAGGCAATGTCTTCGCATCAAGCTGATTCGTGACGGGATTGGCAATTTTAATCGATTCTCTATTATTAACAGCTTGCGCTAATCTGTCAGTATCACACAGGCAACGCTTCAGTTCCTGTAAGAACTGACGCTTCCAGTCTTTTTTCTCTGCTGAAAATAGTAGCTTCTTCTCATGGATCGGCATGCGTCTCACTTCCTCTTAGCCTTGAGGTGATCGAATTTAGAATTATATTCTTTTTTTGCTTAACAAACTATGAAAAAACATCTGATTTTTCGCCACATGATACATTAAACCCAGGCTAGAAGTCATGAGGAGTCATAACGCCGGGGTGATTGTAAACAAGCCTTCAATGAACTCTATGGACGAAACGGCGTTGGTGCAGTAAATTCGTTGCCTTGATCTTTCGCTTGCTCTTTTCTTGAATGCAGGAAAGGCATAATGATTTTTTCATGCACCCGTTTTATTTCAGGATCTAAGATAGTGTCAATGGACACATTGGTCGTGTGTTCAAGCAAACCTGGCTCTTTCCTAAACCTAGCTCGTCGCCCCTGAAAAACCCCGCCGACAGCTTAAAAAACAGAAGCAAATAAAATATTTCCTGCTAAAATTCTGCAAGTTTTTCAAATAACGATAGGGATATCTTGC
>JAKBCU010000031.1 GCA_021807565.1 Pseudomonadota bacterium
CGCCTGACATGGTGGTTTCGGGGATCAATGCGGGTGCCAATTTAGGTGATGATGTTTTGTATTCGGGCACCGTTGCTGCCGCCACACAAGGGCGTTTTCAAGGGTTGCCTGCCATTGCAATGTCATTGGCGGGCAAGGATCTACGTCACTATGATACGGCTGGACAAGTGGCGCTGTTGATTGTGCAACAACTTCTCAAAGTGCCATTACCGGTCGATACGATCTTGAATGTGAATGTCCCCGATGTACCCTTTGATGAGATCAAGGGATTTGAAGTGACGCGTTTAGGCACGCGGCACTGTGCGGAACCGACCATTAAAATGCAAGATCCACGAGGGAATTTTATTTATTGGGTGGGGCTTTCAGGTGCTGAGAATGATGCAGGAGTAGGTACGGATTTTCATGCGATCAATTCTGGCAATGTTTCTATTACACCCATGCACGTTGATCTCACGCACTATCAGGCCTTTGATCGGCTATCGCAGTGGGTGCGCAGTTTATCGATTGACGACTAAGAGATCCACGCATTCTCTTGTAATCGCGCAAAGATACATTTACAAGATTTTTTGCATCTGTTATTAACATCATGTTGACTGAGTTTTTTAACGATTCCTATGGGGAGGTCGGTCGCATGCTGGATCTAGAGGACGAATGCACAATGGAACTTCGAAAAAATAATTCTATTCGCGCGGCCGGTAGTCGGACCAAAAAAAAACCGGATATTTCTCCAGAATCCGATCTATTGGTGGATGTGCCAGAGACTGATATCGATCTATCATTTCTTCCTGAAGATGAAGAAAAGATCAATGAAGTTTTACCGGAAGAAGTTATTTTTGAAGCATTTACTGAGGCAGTAGAAGATATCGCTGAACCTGATCCCTTTCCTCAGCCCGTTCGTCGACGTGTGGGTTCTACTGAACGCGATATGGATGCAACACAACTTTATTTAAGTGAAATTGGTTTTTCGCCGCTGCTTTCTGCGGAAGAAGAAGTTCATTTTGGTCGTCTTTCTTTACAAGGAAATACGGCTGCACGCCAACGGATGATTGAAAGTAATTTACGGCTCGTGGTCAAGGTGGCTCGGCGTTATTGCAATCGAGGTCTTGCACTGCTTGATTTGATCGAAGAAGGCAATTTAGGTTTGATCCGCGCTGTTGAAAAATTTGATCCTGAGCGTGGGTTTCGATTTTCAACCTACGCCACATGGTGGATCCGTCAAACGATTGAGCGTGCGATCATGAATCAAACACGCACGATACGGTTGCCGATCCATGTGGTCAAAGAATTAAATTTTTATTTGAAAGCTGCGCGTGAATTGTCACAAACGCTGGATCATGATCCAAGCCCTGAAGAAATTGCAGCCGCGGTTGATCGGCCTGTTGCCGATGTAAAACGTATGTTAAGCCTGAATGAAAAAATTACGTCCGTGGATACGCCTGTTGGCAAAGATGCGGATCGTCTTTTGGTTGACACCTTGGCGGATGATAATAATTCTGATCCGGCTGAATTATTACAAGATGAAAACTTAAGTCAAAGTATTGATTCGTGGATTAATAGCTTGTCGGAAAAACAACACGAGGTGATTGTGCGTCGCTTCGGGTTACAGGGCCATGAGCGTGCAACGCTTGAAGATGTGGGCAAGGAAATTGGATTGACACGAGAACGCGTTCGCCAAATTCAAGTTGAAGCCCTGCGAGCATTGAAAAAAATACTCGAAAGTGAAGGGATTTCGGAAGAGATTTTTAAGTGAAAAATAGTCGTCATTGCAGAATGCTAATGCTATAGCTGTTACTTTCTTGATAGGTTGGGTGCGTTTTTTCGGTCGAAAATAAGCTATGTGTTGCTAAGAATTTTTTATATTTTTGAGTTAAATGATCGAAAGGATTATTGTTGTGTACACCTTGCAACCTTTGTTCTACGTTACTCTTTCCTTTTAAAGCTAAGTCCTTAGGGGTTTCATCAAATTCATTTTTTTTATTGATGTCAGCATTTTTTCTGATAAGAGCTTTAACTACATTAAAATGGCCTTCTCTAGCAGCGTAGTGTAGTGGTGTTTCATTATAATTATCTTCAATATCAGGGTTAACGCCAAGGTTAAGGAGTAAAATTACAATTGCAGTATGGCCGTTTTTTGCAGCAATATGAAGGGCTGTGCATTCATCGTCATTATCTGTGATGCTGAAAATATCAATAGCTTTTTCTTGGACTAAGTAGCGAACAATATAAATGCTCCCATGACGGGCAGCTAGATGAAGCGCATTTTCCCCTTTATCATTTGTTGTTTTATTCAGATCAATGCCATGTTTGGTAATGATAATCTTTAAAGTTGTCAGGTTGTTGTTTTTTATGGCGTTAAAAAATAATTCTTCAGGCGAGAGTGGTAATTCTACGATCTCAATAGTGCGGTTTTCTTCAATCTCATGGGTTGTGTAAGTAGATAATATAGCCAAAGATTGTTCACTTTCGAAATCAAAATCAAATTTTGTTGTAGTGTCCATCGGTATGGGTAATTTTTGAAAAGTATCTGGCATTTTTTAATTCCAATGATTGTTATTTAACCTAAATTCGGCAGTAGATTACAACTGCCGAATTTAGGTTTATAGCATTTTGATCTAGCCCCGATTTGTCGGAGACCTTGTTAAGAGAGTAAAATCTGTTAAACGAGGTGAACGATGAGTGAGAAAAATAAGGTCAAAGCCAAGACCCGAAAAAAATATAGTCCCCAATTCAAAGAGCAAGTGCTTGAACGCGTAGCGAAAGATGGAGTCTCTCAAGTTGCCAAGGATTTAGGTCTTGCCGAAGCGATGATTTATTCATGGCGAGCCAAGCGCAAACAAGGCGGAGATACGCTAGAAAATCAAAAGCTCCAACAGGCTGAGATGGCTCGGTTGAAACGAGAAAATAGCCGATTACAAGAAGAAAATTCATTCTTAAAAAAAGCGGCAGCGTACTTTGCGAAAGACACGAAGTGAGGTACGCGATGATCAAACAACATTCGACGTGTTATTCAATTGGGCGCATGTGTCATCTTTTAGGCGTTTCTTCGAGCGGTTATTACGATTGGCTAGGTCGTAAACCTTCAGCACGAAAACAAGCGAATATCGAGCTGACACAGCAGATTAAAACTATTTTTGACCAAGAGAAATCACGCCCAGGCGCGATGCGAATTTATCAACGTTTAAAGGCGCAAGGTCACACGGTGGGTCGTCACCGGATTGCACGATTAATGCGTGAGAATCAATGGCGTGCACGCGCAGCTAAGAAATACAAAGCCACGACGAACAGCAACCATCGACTACCTGTTGCGCCTAATTTATTACAACAAAACTTTGAGGCCACGAAACCTGATGAGAAATGGGTCAGCGATATCACGTACAGTGTGCCCGGAGTTTTACAGCAGCATGGAAGCTTAAAGAGAACCACGAATCTATTTGAAATTCTTTTACAATGAGGAGGAAATAAACATGTACAAGACGGTGCTTAGCTGTGTAAGCGCCTGAGTCTGAGCGGCAGTGACTTACCGTATGCTGATAAGGTGATGTAACCCGCTGACAAAGGGAAGTGAGATGAACTCGATAAATCAAGATGCTTCCCAAGACTAAGTACTGAACGGATGAAGAACATGAACCCATTAACCCGCATCTATGGGCTGAAATGTCGCCACTGCCTACTCGAGTTAATAGGCAGTATAACGTTGTAACTTCCATTATATGTATGGATGGAAATACCGCCTAGCCAATGAGACGTAGCGCATTGGCTACAGATGAATGTTACACCACAGTTCTACATTCAAACGTTATCACCTTACAGCACGATAAGGTTAAAGATTGCGATGGGCATCCAAAACAGTATGGTTGAGTTCAAATAGGTAAACCGGGGAAGATTTATTTGGATGATTAAGAGAGCATGACCTCAATGACAAATAAATCGGCGGAGTGTTCGTAGTAGTCGGAGGTGGGGAAAGCCTATCACAGGGCGAAGGGACACAGCTTAATTAATCTGCGTCAGCAGACTATCTGAAAATAGGAGGTGAAGACCTTGATCATCAGTGAAATGCAACGCAAATTAGCAACATGGACTGCAGCGGATAAAACGCGACGAGTGAATCGGCTGCTGCGTCTCATCAGCGATCCTGACTGGCTCAAAGAAGCAGCAGAAATCACTCTATCTTCAAAAGGCGCTCATACACCTGGAGTTGATGGGATCACTAAATTCAAATTGCAGGAAACGTTGACTACATGTCTGACTAAAATTAGAAATGATTTATTGTCAGGCGACTATCAACCGCAACCGGCAAAAAGAGTTTACATTCCTAAAGCGAATGGTAAATTACGGCCGCTAGGTATTCCCACACTACAAGATAGAATAGTGCAAAGAGCCATGTTAATGGCCATGGAACCCATATGGGAGAACGATTTTCATTCACTATCCTATGGATTCAGGCCAGAACGCAGCGTTCACCATGCTATTCGTACGGTAAAGCTACAGTTAACTGATTCAAATGAAACCAGAGGACGCTGGATCATTGAAGGTGATTTATCCAGTTACTTTGATACGGTACATCACAAGTTACTGATGAAGTGCATACGTAAACGGATCAACTGCAAACGCTTTAATGATTTGTTGTGGCGCTTTATTAAAGCTGGACACGTCGAGAAAAATCTATTCTATGCAGCGAGTGAAGGAGTTCCGCAGGGAGGAGTGATCTCGCCATTATTATCAAACATCATGCTCAATGAGTTTGATCAATATCTGGATGAATGCTACCTCAGTAAGAAAGCACGGAAAGACCGATGGTATTGGAATCACAGTATCAAAATTGGTCGGAAACCGGCTATCGAGCAAAAGAGAGAATGGAAACCCGCTGTTGCTTATTGCCGTTATGCCGATGATTTTATAGTCATCGTCAAAGGCACAAAAGAGGAAGCAGCCATCATCCGCGAACAATGCCGAGCATTTCTGGAAAACAAACTCAAACTCACATTAAATAGGGATAAAACCCGTATTACTCATGTGAATGACGGGTTCATTTTTCTAGGGCACCGGCTTGTACGCAAACGGGGACCGAAAGGCAATATGCGAGTAGTCACGGGCATTCCTGCGACGAAATCGAAAGCCTTTGCTCACTCTTTGAGTCAAGAATTATCGGCAGATTACAGTCATAGCAAGATTGATAAAGTAGAAAAGCTTAATCAGAAATTAACTGGCTGGGCACAGTTTTACTGCTTCACTGATTTCACGGCCAAAGTTTACAGTAAAATAGACCGAATTATTTTCTGGAAACTGGCTCACTGGCTGGCGCGTAAATACCGTTGCAGCATCAAGTCATTGATGAAACGATGGTGCAAACGGCCCGCAGAAAGCAAAGCTAAAACATGGGTACTGTTTGGCAAAACCAACAAAGGTAATTTGTGTGGCGTCTCATTATATCGATTAGTGAGCAGCCCTAAACGCACCTTCCGTTGGCGGCTGCCAGAGGTCAACCCTTATCTTAGAGATGAAATCAGAAATACAATCACCTCTCGCTATGCTGATGTTGCTATGGCAGTTAGTCCATAGTTAAGTGGAGAGCCGTATGCGCTGAAAGGTGCACGTACGGTTCGGAGAGGAGAGGCAGAGAAATAGTGCGACTACGCTCTGCCTCTTACTCTACTCTGGACGGATGAAGGCTGGCTTTACCTCGCTGTGGTGATGGATTTATATTCGCGTAAAGTCATTGGCTGGGCGTTGTCTGAACGCATGACGACACCCTTAGTCAGCAATGCTCTGATGATGGCTTTATGGCAACGTAAAATGCCTCGAGGCGTGATCATTCATTCTGATCGCGGGAGTCAATATTGTTCGGGCGATTACCAAAACCTGCTGAAGCAACATGGGCTAATTTGTAGCATGAGCAAACGGGGAGATTGTTTTGATAATGCGGCTATGGAAAGTTGGAATCATAGCTTTAAGGTTGAAGCGATACACGGTGAGAAATTCAAAACACGCGATGAAGCTAAACATCAGGTGTTTGATTACATTGAAGTGTATTATAATCGAACGCGTCTTCATTCTAAACTTGGATATTTAAGTCCGGTTAATTTTGAAGAGCTAAAAGTGGCTTAGCAAAGTCTCCGGTAATTCGGGGTTGGATCAACTCTCTGCGCCGGAGCAGGTGCCGATGTTCTATAAATGAACAACTTAGTACCTCACAAGACCGGAGAAGAACCAAATTATTTTGTTTTGCACAAGATATTCGTAGATACCCTTCTGTTGGATCAATACCAAAACCTGACCCTGGAACAGTTGCCACACCTGCAGTGTGCAAGAAATAATTCACAATATCAATATCATTTTTGATTTCCTCGAAGGTATTCGGAATTTTTTTACCGATAAGATGTTTTGCACTGATTAGCAAGTAAAATGCACCAGCAGGTTCGTGAGACAATATGAATCCTTGTTTTTTAAATGCGTTGGATGCTATTTCAACGTTCGTTTTATACTCTTCCTTAGCATTCATTAACCAGTCATTATTTGGATTTTTTAAATGATGGTCTACGGCAAATCTCAATGCGGCTTGGGTACGGTAAGGTACACCAGAAATACCATTAGTCTGACGAGGCAACATACTTTTTATTAAGTGCTCATGTGCCGCGATCATTCCCACTCGTTCACCAGGAGCACCGAGCAACCCTTTTGCTCCTGAATTGATGACCACTGAACGATCTTTCAACTGAGGAGCAACGTCTAATACGGTGAAATGTTCTATATAATTAAAATCACGATATACATCATCAATGATAACAATAAGATCTGGGTATTTTTCTAATGTTTCTGCTAAGTTAATAACTTCTTCTTTTTTTAAAGCGATACCTGATGGATTATTCGGATAGTTCATAATGAGGGCTTTCGCATTAGTGTATGTGTTAAGTGCCTCCTCTAATCCTTCTGCCGTAGGTCTAAAATTATTTTGCAATGTTGGTATTTTTTTAAGCGTACCACCCCACTCTTGGACTTGGCCGATATAAGTAGCAAAATAAGGTTCAAATGTCAAAATCACATCATTTTCTTTTTCGACGAGAATGCTAAAAATATTGGATAGTGCTCCGCTGCCGCCAACAGTAACCATGGTTTCTTCTGGTTTATATTGAACGCATGGGTAATAATACTTATATAATTTTACAATAGCTTCTAATGTTTCAAGTTCTCCTTGCGCAGGTGAATATCCCTGGGAAGCTTGATTTACACTCATTTCGGCTAATTTTTGCATTACTTCTGGATTTGCAGCTAAGTGAGGCTGTCCAATTGATAGATCAATCAACGGACTAAGGCCTTCTTCTTTTCGTTTTTCTTTAATAGCGGGCAGCTGTTGAAATATTTTTCTGATCGGCGAAACTGAAATATTTGCTCGTTTAGCTAGTTCAAACATGAAATATCCTTTGATTATATAGGCAATTTTTTAGGTTAAAAGCTCTTTAAAAGCACTTTGTACAAAAAACAACCTCACCTTTATAACCATCCATTTTAAATGGGTATTTAATACGAAAATGATTCACTATGAAATGCTACAATACGATAGTATACTTCTTTTTTTAGAGCTATTAGAATCATTATTTTGATCTTCATCTTGATAAATATCCATTTCTTCTTTCTTTTTCCTTGAAAATAAGGTTACAATGCCACTTATGAATGAGGTGTTTTTTTGACCGCCTTCATTTTTTACTAATATACTCTGTGTTTTTTCAAGAAGAAGTCCTTTAGGATCAACCAAAAAATCAATTGCTTCTGTCCAGCTCTTTTGAGAGGCCCAATCGCCCAATAAACTAGATGGACTTTTTCCACCAAATAAAATGGAAATCTGATCGTTATCATCTATTTTCCGGATCTCTTTCAAAAGATTGACAGTTTTAAGTAGGTTCGCATTTTTAGACAAAATTTCCAAATATTTCTCGATAGCCGCATCATTTTTTGTTTCATTCAAAATTGGATCGGCTGAAGAGAATAAGCTTTTTATTTTTCCTAAAAATACATTGCCAAGTAGAGCGAAGCTGAATGCGACAAACGGCGTTGGAAAAGCATTAAAGTAAGAGTTATAAACTATAGAGTTAATATTTGCCAAAACAACAAGAATATCATTATCGATGTACTCTTCATTTAAGGTTATCGTTGTTCCCCATGAAAAAAGTGCAAGGCCAATTAATCCTGTCGATATAGCTAATGTTGATTTAGGGAAACGCTGCAAAGCTAAAGGTTTTATATATCTACTTTCACGCAGCTCGATAGCAAGGCTAAAAAGTTTTTTTGTATTTTCAGGTGCAACGACAACGGCAGCAAGATAGATAAGTGGAAATAATGTAATTAACCGAGCAGGAGTAATGAAAATATCATTATTACAAAGTTCTTCATCATTAGTTATTTTTGTACAAAATTCTGGAAGCTGATACCAAACAGACAGATCAAAACCAATGTAGCACAGTGTGGTTAAGACAGCATTGACAAGGTGTAGCGGAAACAAGCAACGTACTTCAGTTGAATGTTGAGCCTCTGCTTGTTTCAACAACAATAACTGTAGTTGAAATGATAGATCAACCAACCGAGCCAACATCATTGATCTATCACTCGGTTGTTCATTCCTTACTAAATAATAATCATTCTCCTCACGCTCATCATTTAACGAATTACTTTGAATCGAATTTTTTTTGATATTTTTAAACTCATCGAGCAAATCTTTAAACTCACCTAACAAGGTGTAAATTTCTTTTAGTGATTCCCTATCATTTTCTTGCCATTTTTTTCTCACAGTTAATAATGCATTGCTCAGGTTTCCTTTATAGACTGAAATCAGATTTTTTTGAGCAATTAAGACCTCTTCTTTTAACCCAGCTAATTGATTCAACTTTAAATAAGGTTTCCTTGCATATTGCCATATAGCTTCAACCCAATTATCAATAAAATGCGTAACAGCAAACCAGTGCATCAAACCGTAAGCGCCTAATTGAGCTAACAAAGCGACATACCCGAAACCATCATCTGAGCCTAAAGAAACATATTGAGAAGTTGATAGGGCAACAACAAAGGCTTTTATTGTTAATTCAGTTAAGCTTGAAATACCACTTAATAGAATTTGGCCCACAGAGCGTGGTTCATAGTTGATCATGCCTAGAGTGGCCTTGGGAATTAAAGGCCATGGAGTTGATCTTATTTCATCCAAAATATTTTGAGGTACATTATAACTAAAATAGCCATTAAGTATAAAATTTGTACCTACGCCACTAATAACTAAAACCGGTGCTGTAATATATTCAGGAACTTTCGTATAATCAGTGACTGTCTGAGCCGCATCTACATTTGGGGCAAAATAGATCATCGATGATATACCAGCCAACGGTAAACAGACGAGAAAAACCATACCGATAGATCGTGGGTTAACACCAAGGGTATTTGCTTCAATCAATGTTTCATAAACAGATTGCCTAAAGTAATTAACATCACTCAGGGGTACAATTTTCTGATCATTCCTCAAATGAGTATTCTCATCTTGTACATTTTCCTGTCCTTCGTTAGAATCAAATAAATCTTTTTCTTTATGCATTTTCAGTACACTCCTTCAAGTTATCAGCGTTTTTATAGAATAAATAAGCAAAAAGTACAATCATAGCTGGATAGAGTAAGAGCCAGCCAGAAGAAATGAGAGCAAAACAAAGCCCTCCACCAACAGCACAAGAGAATATACTTGTGATTAAGGATTTTTTAAACCTCATGTATGAGAAAATACAGATCAAATAAATGCAAATAAAATTTGTACTCACCATATAAATAGCTAATTTTAAAAATCCAGGGAAGACCATGAATAAAGACACCATGGCGATAAAGGCGATGCTTAACAAGAAAACAGCTCGAACTGGAATAGATCGCATATTTAATTCTGAAAAGAAAGAAGGAAGAATTTTTTGTTTCGAGCTACTATAGATCAAACGAGATATTCCCCATATCCAACTATTAAAATTAACTTGAACCGATAAAAAAGCAAAAAATGTTACAATAAAAGTATAAACAATACCTCTACCAGAAACTTCTGCTAATTGATATAGCCCAACAAGGGGATTAACCTTATTTTGTGGGATGGCATAAGTAAAGCTTAACGAGAGAAGAATATAGAGAAGACCGCAAACAACCAAAGCAATGATCATGCTTCGCTTAAGATCCCGTTGAGGATGTTTAAATTCACCCGCCATGAAAGTTAAATTTTCGAAACCAGCATAAGCCCAAAATGCAACTACGATCCCAGGCAAAAGGGCCCAAATATTTGAGGGCAACTTGAACATTTTTAAGCTTTCACTAGAAAGCTTATAGGTTAATAAAAAAATAACAATGCCTACAGCAAGCAACATTAGAGAGATAATAATTTGAACATACGAACTGGAACGAATTCCTAAAATATTACTGACAGTACCTAAAACAATAATGACTATCGCGGTTAAATACTGAAATTCTGAGCCTGCATGGAAAAAAAACCTGACATATTCGCCAACGATCAATGCTGATGCGGGCATCCCAAGACAAACTGTACCAAGAAACAGCAAAGGGATCGCTGCACCCATACGATGACCTAAACCAAAAGAAACAAATCCCTGAATACCACTACCATTCGGTATAACACCAATCATATCCACAAAAATATAGAGCAATGGAAAGCACAGCAAGGTAGCAATAAGCCAAACGTAAAGAACGTTATACCCAACATTAGAATAAATAAGGGAAGGTAAAAAGAGAACGCCAGACCCCATGATTGAGCCAATTGATAAAAAAATCCCGTCTTTTAGGGTAAGCTGACGCTCTAACTTCCTCATAGGATCACTCCACAAACACAGTTCAAGCCATGCTTGGTTGAGAAGAAAGAGCTTCTTCTTTAGTAAGAAGGGCCGCTTCAGACCAAAATATCATCCAAAATCGTATAGCCAGATCAAAACCCTTATAAAATTGTTCTTTTTCAACATCTGACGAACAAAATCTTAGAAAATTTGACGTATGAAGTCTAATATGTTCTTCTTCAATAACGCGATGAATCTTAAAAAATGGGGTCTCAGCTACTTTTTCTTTGAGCTCCAAGGAAGGAGTTAAGGCACTAAAAACCGTTTCTATATTTTCAACAGCAGGAATTTCTAAACCTAAACCAAAGCCCAACACTTCCGAAGTTTCGGTTAAAGATTTAACATTATCAACTAATCGACCAATCGCTTTTCGATTACTATACTTTTCCTGATAATTTTTTATGTCGACATCACGAATACCAGCTACATTCAGCGCAGATAAAAATTGGTCTGGATGAATATCATTACAATTTCGCCCACCTAATTCTTCAAAAGCACCTTGAATAATATAATGCCTAACAAGATTTGTATTAACTTTCGATGCAAGAGTGCACAAAACCCAAGGCATAATATCAGAAAACTCATGCCAAGCAGACCCCACGATCTTTTGTGCTAACGAAGGATAAGAGATAATCGTCTTACCAATACCCGAAAAAATTTCGGGGACATTGGCACGCTTATAGAAAACCTCAGTTTGCTCTAAAACTTTCGGGTTTTGGTTGGTATATGTTACCTCGTTGACCCTTTCAAAAATTACAGTCGGTATAACATCATCATTATGCGTGGATAGACGAATTCCTTCACCAGTATTCATAGACTCTCCTAGTTTTCTGAGGAACGGGCAGTGCGATTGTAATCAGCATTAAATCAAATTGTCAAACTAAACTTATTTAAAAATTTCATCACCATTCAAAGAAAGCTTCGTGTAAAAAACTGGATTAACCTCTAACATCTTGTGATAATATACCGGTTATCCTCCTTTAATTAGAACTAATGGTCGATAAGATGATAAAGAACGAAAACGAAATTGAAGAAGAAAATGAAATCGAGCCCGCCATTCCAAGTGACATTAAAAATCAATTTTTTAATGCTATCATTCAGAACGAATTTGAGATGGTTAAAAGCCTCGTTACCAGCTATCCTTCTCTTCTTAAGGAAGAAGAAAAAGGATCGTCACCATTTCATTATGCCGCAAAACATGGTCATCTTGACCTTATAAAATATTTCCATGAAGAGGGCGCTAATATTACCATAAAAAATCATGTTGGATCGACAATTCTTCATACTGCTTCCCTGTTCCGAAAAATTAATGTAGTAAAATATTTATTAATTGAAAAAAGTATTGATATTAATATTAGAGATCGTTTATGTCATACAGCGCTTACTTATGCCATAATTGCACTTCAAACTGAAATCGCAAGATTACTTATCGAAAAAAAGGCTCATATCAACACAACCAATATAGGTGAAAAAATAGATCTTGATATCTCTGCAAAAAAGGCTTTTGAAAATCATCAAGGTCAAGAAGTGTTTAAGTTCCTATTGCCTTTTAGAACAATTGAAAATTTAAACATACTCTCTTGGAAAAAAATAATGTTTTTTGAAGCAAAGGCTAACTCTAATACCAAAGATATTCACGAAGTCATTACGGCTTATCTAGACTATCGTAATATATGAGTTCAGTTTTCCTAGGTGTTTTTTATAAGGATTAAAAAAATAGTTTCAGATCGTCGGGCTAAATTACATATTGAGATTAGACCCCTATCAAGATAATCAGATATTGGTCTTGATGTCGACCTAGAAGAAATTGATGGATTAATCATCAGCATCATTCAATAACCTATTTACAATATTACCTTTAGTAAGATGCTCGTCAATAATATCATCTATGTCAGACGTCTTGGTATAGGTATACCAGGTATTAGTAGGATGTATCAAGATATTAGGGCCGTTCGCACACCGACCAAGACAACTCGTTTTGACTGCTTTCACTCGACGACCAGGGGAAAATTGCCCTCTTTTAAAATTAAGCTCTTTCTTCAAATATGTAAAAATATTTTCTGCATCCCCAACCGCACAACATTTACCAACAGATTTTTGATTACAACAAATAAAAACCAAGGTATCTTTCTCTAAGTCATTTCTCATGCTTTTGTACCTTCTCTTTCTCTGGCTGCGCAATGATAACCCAATTGTAGAGTTCGAAAAAACGAGCGTTTTAATGGGCGGTCGAAATATGGACAGTTTATTAATACTTTGATAAGAATCGCAACGGCTATCGATCAAAAGACAGCCAAGAAGAGTTAGTTTTGATGAGTGTTGAAGGGTCGGGCATACGCCTGCGCTATGATTTCTGAGAAGATTCAGAGTAGTAAATTAAAAACCGGCCGCTTTTGTAGATTCTTCCAGGGAACCCCTTTTCCAAGACATTAAACAGCGTGTCTATGAGGCTCGCGCTCAGGTGGCACGCACTGTCAATAAAGAGCTCCTTCATCACTATTGGTTCATTGGAAATGCAATCTCACTAAAAAAGCAACAGTCTCAGTGGGGCTCGAGCTTTTTTGACCAGCTGGCCAAAGACTTACAAGCAGAATTTCCAGAAACTAAGGGGTATTCTGCTCGAAATTTGCGTAGAATGGAGCAGTTTGCCCGCACTTTCCCCGATCCGGAAATTTTGCCACAGGGTGTGGCAAAATTGCCTTGGAGTCATATTTTTATTATTTTGGAGCGAATAAAGGATGAAACAGCACGTTTATGGTATATGGACCAAGGCGGAGAAGGTGGTTGGTCGCGTGATGCACTTGAAGTTTATATAGATACAAATCTATATCATCGCCAAGGCCAAGAGGAACATAAAACCCATAATTTTCATAAAAGACTCCCTCAACAACAAGCTCTTCAGGCTGTTCAGATTTTGAAAGACCCTTACAACCTAGATTTTATTGGGGCAGGGGATTGGTCACAAGAGCGTTTTGTTGAACGAGCCTTAGTTGCTAACATCCGTAATTTTTTATTGGAATTGGGTGCGGGTTTTGCCTTTGTGGGACAACAAGTCCCAATATTGGTTGATGAGCAGGAATATTGGATAGATCTCCTTTTTTATCATTTGGAATTGCATAGCTACGTAGTGGTTGAGCTCAAATCGACCAGCTTCAAACCAGAACATACAGGCCAACTTAATTTTTACTTATCAGCAGTTGATGAATTAAAGAAGAAACCAGAAGATAATCCAACGATAGGGCTTTTATTATGTCGATCAAAAAGCAAAATCATCGCTGAGTATGCGTTGCGACGTATTGAAAGTCCTATTGGTATCGCTGAATATAAACTTACTAAGGCAATGCCTAATGCGCTTAAGCAACAATTACCCAGTATTGAAGAACTAGAATCTTGTTTAACAGAGCGATTAAAAAATATTGATGAAGATAAAATCTAACTTTGAAAGCAATGCGGTTGCACTTATCTATTGAATTCGCCCGCGCCAAACTCGAATGATTACCGGTAACTGCGCTTACCGGTAATTAGAATTTGGTCAATCTCGAGTCAGTTGTCCAACTTCTGACACCGGTAAATCTGTCAACGCCGCAATCTCCTCTACCGATAAACCACGACTCAATAACTTACGCGCCATTGTTTGCTTTTCAATTAAAATTCCTTCAGCAAGACCTTCAGCTTTACCTTCGGTTTTAGCATCAATCAACTGCTGTTCAATGATCGCTTTCGCATCCCGTTCGCGCTTTTCTTCTTGCTCATACGTGTTTAGCTCGATTTCTGACCAACTGTAGGCGCTCAGTTCCTTATAAGCCCGAAGAAGAATCACATCATCGCCGACAAAACGCAATAAATCTTCTTCGCTCGTTTCCTCCGCGTGCTTGAAAAAATAAGCCCACTTTTCCCGTATACTCGACAAGTCATCAATGCTCTTTGTAAACTTCGGCAGTTCCAAAAACGTAAACGAAAAATCCTTCAAATCTTGACTGTAGGTCTCTTTGTCCAGCAACACATGCGTTGAAAAGTAGTTTTTCTTCTGTGCAAACATCACAAAATCAGTGATCGCAATAAAAATCACCTCTTTGAGTTCTGTATAGCCTTCTCCACGATTCAACTGTTGACTATAGGCTTTTGCTGCATAATACTGAGCTCGCTTCTCAAACCCGCTCGTGCGTGCAACCTGCATCTCAATGATGTACTGCCGTCCTTGCTGGTCTGTGCAGAGCACATCGACCAGGCTTTGCTTCTTGGCGGCAATCTCGGGATCTTGGGCGGTCTTTAGAAACTGCACTGTTTTAATCTCGTTTTCACCGACGAAACCTAGTATGTCGTTGATAAAATGGATTAAAATGTCTTGGTTCTTTTCCGTACCAAAGATCCGCTTGAACGCGTAATCATTTTTTGGATCTAAAAATTTACTTAATATCATACACTTACACTTCTCACACCTATCTGTTTCAGACCCTTCCTAGTTTATCACATTTTTACTGAAGCGGTTTAACTTTTAAAAGCAGGATCTACCCGGACCTCGGTGGTTAAGGATCATGACGGAGCGCCAAATTTTTTGGCATGGTTCAAAAAATGGTGTTTTTGGGTAACAACAGGCATAGCGATGCTAGCCTATTTCATTAGGCATGAGGTTATAAGGGTTTTTGAAACTTAACGATTAAGCGGCGCGTTTAAACCGCTGAAAATCAAGTTGTTCTAACCAGTGTTTTTGTTTATCGCGCGTCAATAATTCAGCCGGTGTTTTATTCACGCGGTGTCGATATTCGCTGCGCAAAAAAGGCGTGTGATTTAAATAAAATTGCAGCAGCTGAAGATAACCGTGACCTATTTCTTTACGCAGAAAAAAGTAAGGGCGTAATCGACTATTTAAATTCTCAACCATCGAACTTGTCCGTGCTGTACTATTGAGCGCAGCAATCACAGCATCTTCAATCTCGTAGAACAGAGCATCGCCTAATTCTAATTGCAACGGTACACAACGTACCGCATAGCGATCTCCGTCGTGCTTACATCGTTGTAATTCACAACATTGCCAAATCGTTTCTAAAGGCAATTTGAATTGGTCGGCGATTTGTTGAAATTTATCGTTGAGTCTGTTTGAAAAAGATAATAATCGCTCACGTTGGTTTTCTAATGTCATGCATATTTTCTTGATTTGAGTCGGATGTTTATCTTCAAGTTTTCTAAATTCATAAAGAACAAAATTAAAAAGTTCGCCTCGTATCTCGGGTGGTGATCCGGCGATATTAAGGATATCATGATGCATCCAATTCACCAATATATCAAGTGTGCCTGATAAATCACGCAGTGTATGTTCTTGCGTCTTCGCCGATTCAAGTTTATCTGCGTGTTTGTGTGTTCGGCCTAATTGTTGTGCACGTTCTACTTTTTTAACCAGTTTGGCATGATAAGAAACCGCGCTTTTTAGCTGATTTCTGAATGATCGCCGTAATGTAAAAAGGTCTCTGAGAATATGAAAGTGATCCACATCGCACGGGGTATTCGGATAAACAAGCTGCAATCCTCCACGTAATCCTTTTCCCAGATCTGCGATCACCCGTTCAGGATTGAATTGTTGTTTTTGTAAATCAAATAAATGGATGGCCCATGTCTCACTATCACGACTTTTTTCTTCCACGAGCAAATAACAATACAGAGATTCCAGATCAACGCCGGTTAAAACCGGTTTTTTCGATTGATAAATTTCGTCATTAGCTCCACATCTAATCGGGCTTAAATCTTGTTGCGCATTTATAGTTTTTGATTTTTGGATCATGGCGTCGACGAGATTAAAAATAGTACCGATAGACACATGATGGTCGAGCAAACTTTCCATTGATTTTTGAACGCCTCGAAAACTTGCATGACGGGGTTCTATGAAGATCGCCCGAAAATGTTCCCAAACCTTATTTGACTAAGCCGCTTCCAATTCTGATTCCATTTCGTCCGATAAAGCATCCAACTCATCCTGTAGAATCTTGCTTAATTTATCGACGACATGATCAACATTAACATGACCCATGGTCTCACTAAATTCATATAGACCGTTAATGTTAATATGTTGCGAAGCAACGGGTGAAATATGCCTTAAATAATTCAAAGCTGCTTTATCACCTTTTTCTAGGGGAGTTTTGCAAATCCCCTCCAAAGTGCCTGGTCAAAAATAACCCAGGCCGTATAATCCTCGAAAAACACATTTACGCTCAAAAATTTTTCACATTTTCATAGACGTCGTTAAATCCACAATAATGGATGGACCACTTTGAGTTTTACTCGTTTTTGCAGCGAACCCAGACGTTTGCAAATGCGCTGTAAGCTCTTGCGCTTTTTCAGATTCATCAGCCTTCATATTAAAAAATCGAAGCTGGTGACCCACGTATTCTCCTGTTAAGCGATTTTGTGGGAAAACTTTCCATGAATTTGAACGTTCTGATCGAAAAAAAGTACACGTTAAATCATTTAACTTTATTTCTTTGTTAAGACTTATTTCATTCTCAGCATTATTGTGTTCTGAAAACTCATTAACGGTCAAATAAGAAGAAAACATTTCGACGAGTTCATTCATTTGTTGTTGGGCTGATAATTTACGTTGCCCTGATAAACTGTCGCCTAAATGTTCAACCAATTGATAATGTTTTTGAATTTTTTCCGTGGTCACGCCAGGGTTATGAAATAAAATTTGGCTAATCGCCTCTTCTGTTGCCGCTTTAATTAAAATAGTTTTATCTTTATGAGCAGGGCCAGAGGGCATAGGAAGATTTTGTTCAAATAATTTAAGAACGTTAACGATGGTTAATCCTTCGAGTAATGCTGAAAAATTGAAATTAATATGTTTAACATCAAGAAAAACAATTTCTTGTGTAAGTTTCAAGCATTTATTAGGTATGTTAGTACGTGTAAAAAAAGGAGCCATTTTCAGGGTGTGCGTAAAACGTCCCCACATTGTTAAATCATCTATCGAACACACTATATCATAAGTTCGTTTGTTTGATTGTTTATGCGGTGTT
>JAKBCU010000032.1 GCA_021807565.1 Pseudomonadota bacterium
CGATCTCTTTTTGTTTTACTGTAAAATGCAGCAAAGGAACGTATATTAGGGCACTGGTAGAAGAAATAGGCGCCAGATTGGGTTGTGGAGCCTATGTTAAGACATTACGCAGACCGGTTGTTGCACCCTATGAGCACTATCCGCTCTATACGTTGGCAATGTTGGAAGAGAGATATCAGTATCGAGGTCAAGCGGGACTCATTGACTGCTTGTTGCCAATAGAGACCTCTGTGTATCATCTGCCGACAGTGACGCTTTCTGCAGTCGCTGGTGGTTTCATGCAAAAAGGACGACCTGTAGCGGCTCCTGATTTGCCCAAGCAAGCCTGTGTGAGGTTATATGCCGATTCGCTGGGTTTTATTGGCGTCGGGGAAGTGCTTGATGATGGGCGAGTTGCCCCAAAAAGGCTATTGAATGCAGAGTAATGCTTGTCCAAACATCGCCAAGCCGTTACAATACGCGACTTGGTTTTTAATATAACAGACACTGGGAGTTTTATACCATG
Source organism: Pseudomonadota bacterium (assembly GCA_021807565.1). GTDB lineage: Bacteria > Pseudomonadota > Gammaproteobacteria > DSM-16500 > DSM-16500 > JAKBCU01. The sequence continues at coordinate 506 of JAKBCU010000032.1, forward strand.
GCATTAACTGCTGCCGCAACGTCGGACATTGTTAGCACCTATCAACGCGCTAAGGGCGATACAGGCTCTCCCGAGGTTCAAATTGCTTTATTATCGGCTCGCATTTCCTATTTAACGGAGCATATGAAAGCAAATACCCATGATTTTCATACACGATTTGGCTTAACAAAATTAGTGAGTCAGCGTCGCCGATTACTAAGCTATCTGAAAAGAGTGAGCCCAAAGGTATATCGTGAACTCATAGCCAAATTAGACTTGCGTGGTAACTAAGAGTTGTCTCGCGGGCATTTTCAGTAATAAACTTAAATAGGATACTTTTATAGTGGCAGTAGCAAAAAAGATTTTTCGTTACGGTGATCATAGCGTCACAATAGAAACAGGCGCCATTGCAAGACAGGCCACGGCCTCCGTCATGGTGAGTATGGACGATACAGTGGTATTAGTCACAGCGGTTGGCCAGGAAGGCGGCAGCGATGAACGTGACTTTTTCCCTTTGACCGTCAACTATCAAGAACGTACCTATGCTGCGGGTCGTATTCCAGGCGGTTATTTTAAACGTGAAGGCAAGCCCAGCGAAAAAGAAACTCTTACATCGCGACTGATTGATCGGCCTTTGCGTCCTTTATTTCCGAAAGAGTTTCATCACGAAGTTCAAGTGATTGCTACTGTGCTTTCAATGAATCCAGAAATCGATGCTGATATACCAGCCATGATAGGCGCTTCGGCTGCATTAGCTTTATCGGGTATGCCGTTTATGGGGCCATTAGCTGCCGCAAGAGTCGGCTATAAAGATGGAGCTTACTTACTGAATCCTACTTTTTCTCAACTGGAAACGTCCCAATTGGATATGGTGGTAGCCGGTACGGAGCATGCCGTTTTAATGGTTGAGTCTGAAGCAAAAGAATTGCCTGAAGCCACCATGTTAGGTGCGGTCATGTTTGCGCATCACGAAATGCAAATAGTCATAGACATGATAAAAGAATTGGTAGCTGAAGCAGGAAAACCCGCCTGGAATTGGCAAGCTCCTGCAGCAGATGCTGACATGGCGAAACGTATATCAGCGTTAGCAGAAGCAGAGATCGTGAAAGCATATCAAGTCAGCGATAAAAAACAGCGTCAAATGACAATGGCAGCCATTCGTGATCGAGTCTTGGAACAATGCTTAGCAGAAGAGGCAGATGCTCCATTGGAAGGGTTGGAAGCACATGTTAAACAGGCACTCAATCATCTTGAAAAGAAAGTGGTTCGTAGTCGTATCTTAGAAGGGTTACCTCGTATTGATGGTCGAGATACGAAGACAGTTCGCCCTATTTCTATTGAAGTGGGTGTATTGCCCCGTACACACGGTTCCGCTCTGTTTACGCGTGGTGAAACCCAGGCATTGGTCGTGGCAACACTGGGGACAGAACGAGATGCGCAGGTGATTGATGCATTAGAAGGGGAGCATAAAGAGAACTTTATGCTGCACTATAATTTTCCTCCTTACTCGGTGGGTGAAGTAGGTTTTGTAGGTAGCCCAAAGCGTCGTGAAATAGGTCACGGTAACTTAGCAAAACGCAGTGTCAAAGCTATTTTACCCACACAAAAAGAATTTTCTTATGTGCTTCGTGTGGTTTCCGAAATTACAGAATCCAATGGATCCAGTTCAATGGCAACGGTGTGCGGTACCAGTCTCGCTTTAATGGATGCAGGCGTTCCTACCCGTGCTCATGTCGCCGGCATTGCCATGGGTTTAGTGAAAGAAGGTAATGTATTTGCCGTGCTGACCGACATATTAGGCGATGAAGATCACTTGGGCGATATGGATTTTAAAGTCGCAGGTAGTGCAGAGGGCATTACGGCGTTACAAATGGATATTAAAATCGACGGCATCACTGAAGAAATTATGCGTATTGCGCTAGATCAAGCACGTGCTGGACGGCTGCATATTTTGGAAATCATGAATCATACCATTGGAAAATCGAGGGCGGAAATGTCTGTGTATGCACCGCGTATTTTGAATATGCGTATCCCGCCAGACAAAATTCGTGAAGTGATCGGAAAAGGGGGTGTGACTATTCGCTCCTTAACCGAAGAAACCGGCACCGTGATCGATATTACAGATGATGGAATGGTTCGCGTCGCAGCAGCGGATCTTGCTGCTTGTGAAGAAGCAATGCGTCGTATTGAACGATTAACGGCAGATATTGCTATTGGTGCGATTTACGAAGGCACCGTCGTTAAGTTAATGGACTTTGGCGCTATCGTGAATATTTTACCTGGCAAACAAGGCTTGGTTCATATATCGCAAATTTCCAGAGAACGCGTTGAGAAAGTCAGTGATAAATTAGCAGAAGGCCAAGTGATTCGCGTCAAGGTACTGGAAATTGACAGACAAGGTAAAATTCGTCTGAGCATGAAAGAGTTGATCGAGTAAAAGAGCCCGGTATTCACTATTATAAAAAAAGACTCACTAGATCATTTAAGAAGCGTGATCCCAAAGCGGTGGCTTTCAATCGATTGGGATCATGGCTTAATAATTTTTTTGTTTTTGCAACAGCAACTTTTGCTTGAATCACATCAACCGATAATCCGGTACGTTCCGTAAATAAAGAAATCGGGACGCCATGAGTTAAGCGTAGTGCATTGAGCATAAATTCGAAAGATAATGCCTGATCCGTTAAAGTGATTTTGTCGGCCGTTAATTTTTTGTGAGCATCTAAGTAATCTTTAGGATTTTTGACTTGCCAATGACGAGTCACCTGTTGTTTTTCAAAATCAGTCAGTTTGCTGTGTGCACCCGCGCCGATTCCCAAGTAATCACCAAATTCCCAATAGTTACGATTATGACGACATTCTTTTTCAGCTTGAGCATAAGCAGACACTTCATATTGATGGAAATGGGCGTTGAATAAGGTTTGTTTTCCCTGTTCTTGAATTTCCCATAAGATATCCTCTTCAGGGAGTTTGGGAGGTTGATGATGAAAAAAAGTATTTGGCTCTACCGTTAATTGATACCAAGATACATGAGGGGTTTCAAAGGCTAATGCCTCTTTCAAATCGCTTAATGCTTCTTCTACAGATTGGTTGGGCAGACCATGCATGAGATCCAGATTGAAATTATCAAAGCCCGCAGCCATGGCAGTATCAATTGCACGTAAGGCATACTCTCGATCATGAATACGTCCTAAAGCTTGCAATTTCTCATCTTGCAAGCTTTGTATTCCTAATGAAAGCCGGTTTACACCCGCTTGCCGAAAGCCGATAAAATGGGCTTGGTCCACCGTGCCTGGGTTTGCTTCTAGAGTGATTTCGACATCGGAAGTTAACTGAGCTTGCTGTTGTATGTGCGTTAACAGAGAGTCAATGGCGTTGGGCGAGAATAAGCTGGGTGTTCCACCACCCAAGAAAATACTGGAAATAGGTCGTTCGGCAATAGAGGAGGACTGTTCGGCAAAATCGGTTAATAATGCATGGACATAGGCTTCTTCAGGAATGGAGTTCCGAACTGCATGAGAATTAAAGTCGCAATAAGGGCATTTTCGCACACACCAGGGAATGTGAATATAGAGACTCAGTGGAATAGGGGTGATGAATTTTTGCATGGCGCTAGTATCTAAATAATGATCAAAATTGTCAAACGGGCATTGCATCCTTTTTTACGTTACAATACGTTTCGACATCTATCTGGAGAACTGAATAATGAAAAAACGCGTGAAAGTGGCCATCACAGGTGCTGCAGGACAAATCGGTTATGCCATGTTATTTCGAATTGCTTCTGGGCAAATGTTTGGACACGATACTGAAGTAGAATTGCAATTACTTGAATTAGAACAAGCGCTACCCTCGCTGAAAGGCGTAGAAATGGAGTTAGACGATTGTGCTTTTCCTTTATTAAAAAAGGTGGTGACGACAGCGGACCCAAACGTGGCAATGCGCGATATTAATTGGGCCGTGTTGGTTGGTGCAGTGCCTCGTAAACAAGGGATGGAACGTTCCGATTTATTAAAAATAAATGGTCAAATTTTTACAACGCAGGGTCGTGCTATTAACGAAAATGCTGCGGATGATGTTAGAGTGTTTGTCGTGGGTAATCCGTGCAACACGAATTGTTTAATTGCAATGAATAATGCACCCAATATTCCAACCGATCGATTTTATGCTATGACCGTCTTAGATGAATTGCGAGCGCGAACGCAATTAGCCAAAAAAGCCGGTGTCGATGTCACAGCAGTGACTCAAATGACGATTTGGGGAAATCATTCTGCGACGCAATTTCCCGATTTTTATCATGCCACTATTAATGGCAGACCCGCTACAGAGGTGATTACGGATGTCTCTTGGTTGCAACATGATTTTATCCCCTTGATTCAAAATCGTGGTGCAGAAGTGATTAAAGCGCGTGGTGCTTCTTCCGCCGCTTCCGCTGCAAATGGAGCGATTAGCGGTATTCATCATTTAACCCATGACACCATGCCGGGAGAAAGTTTTTCCGTGGCACGTTGTTCACAAGGTGAATATGGTGTTGATGAAGGATTAGTTTTTTCTGTTCCCTGCCGAACAGAACAAGGCAAATTACGCGTTGTTGAAGGGATACAGCATAATGCGTTTGCAGAGGAAAAATTGACTATTACCTTGAATGAATTACGCAAAGAACGCGACGCAGTAATCGAACTGGGATTAATTGGAAAGACTAAGTCCAAAGGGCAATCATAGCCATGATAGCTAACCCAGAAAACAGCGCACCGTATTCCCGTAAACTTTCGTTTTGGTGTCTGCTAGCATGATGATTCACATGATGTAGTGTCGACATATAAAGAAAACTGCCCGCAGCAAACGCATTAAATGTTGCTGCGAGCAACTGCCCCGTTCCCCATGTAATCGCATCGCTAATCAACATACCGAGCAAAATACCAAACGGAGTCATCAAGGAAAATAATCCAACGAGTAAAATGACGTTTTTTAATGAGAGATGGCTTCGATTTAAAATGACGGCTAAGGCGAAACTTTCTGAACTTTTATGGGCCAAGATTGCGAAAAAAATAATCATGGCAGTTGAGAGGGTTGTATTAATACCTAATACGGCACCTTCAATTAATGCATGAATAATAAGAATGAAAATAAACGCATAAGGAATGTGAGTGGAGTGCGCGATGCCTGATGTGTAAACAGACAGCCGCTCAAAGAAAAGCAGGAGCATAAAACCACTTGCACAACATAACTCAGCAATAGGGTAATGAACGTGACCAAGCATTTCTTGAAAACCTGCAATGGATTCCGGCAGCATATGGAATAAAGCAGCACCTAAAAAAATGCCGCTAGCCACTGCATCGGCTAGTTCTAATAGAGGATGATGTGCTGGATAAGCTCTTGTTTTGATTGGATAAATAATTGCAATACTGCTGGTAACAAAAATCAGGATCGCAGCGAGACCCTTATAATCGAATAAGTTCACCTGACAACTCCTGCGTTACACGAATGGGTTATCAAGGGCTAATTGAGTCATATGCATGAGAGGCCTTCACTTTTATCTGCTGCTAATTATATACTAAACGCCGAAAATCAAATACAGTTAAATCATGATGGAAACGACACTCATTCAACAAATTAGTATATGGGCCTTGCCGGTTTTGTTTGCTATTACCCTTCATGAAGTGGCGCATGGTTGGGTGGCGTCTTGGTTTGGTGATCAGACGGCGCGATTGGCTGGGCGTTTAACCCTTAATCCCATTAAACATGTTGATCTCGTGGGAACCGTGATTGTTCCCCTTTTCTTGCTCGTGTTGGGAAGCGGCATGATTTTTGGTTGGGCAAAACCGGTACCAGTGGATGCGAGAAACTTAAGACACCCTCGTCGGGATATGATTTTTGTTGCATTGGCCGGCCCTTTATCCAACCTATTGATGGCAATGGCTTGGGCAGTCATTACCAAACTCGCAATGGGCTTGCCAGCATGGTTTTATCCAATCGCTTATATGGGTGATGCAGGCATCATGATTAATTTAGTATTGGGTGTGTTGAACATCATACCCATCCCACCCATGGATGGCGGCCGTGTGTTAATGAATATGTTACCTGGCCGGATAGCGTGGCGCTTACACCAATTTGAACCCTATAGTTTTATTATTTTAATTCTCTTAATCATGAGTGGTGTTTTATCATTTGTCATTTCTCCCATTGTGTATGTCTTATTAAATAGCATTCATACACTCTTTGGGTTGTCATGATGGTTTTATTATCAAAAAGGTATTGTATGACAATGAGATGGAAATTGAGTCTTTCACTGATCTATTTTTTTTTATGCGCTTTCAGCAATGCGGTAGAGGCTGATTCGTCCGATATTCAAGCTTTCAAAAAATCTTGGATCGCTAAAGCCCTTCAACTACAGAATCAAATTGATATCCATTCACCGCTGAATCAAGCGACATTTCTCGGAACACATAATTCATATAATGCAAAAGTTTATGCTGGGAAGTGGTGGAGTTATGTGGATCCGAATCAACAGCTTTCTATTTATGATCAACTTGAAATGGGTATCCGCAGTGTGGAGTTTGATGCGCACTGGACTTTTGACGCGCATCTTAAGAAAGCCATTTTATTATGTCATGGGCTAGACAATCATATCGGTTGTAATATCTATGACAGGCCCTTTACCCAAGGGTTAGAAGAGCTACGAGATTGGCTGCAGGCCAATCCTGGCAGTGTGGTGCTGCTTTATATCGAAAGGCATTTAGATCAGCATGAGCCACGTTTAACATCCGAGTTAGAAAAGTATGTAGGCCAGTTTATTTTTAAACCCACAGAAGTGCGACCCCAGGGTGTGACTACAGTACCGAGTTGTATATCGCTTCCCGGCAATTTAACTAAAGCGGAAATTTTAAAAGCAGGGAAGCAGTTAATTATTGTTACTAAAGGGTGCGATGGGACGACACCTCATTATCAAGAAACAGATCAATTTACATTGCAGTGGAATGATTATGTTTTTTCAGGAATAGGCCGCACTCAAGCACCTTATGATATTTTAGATACCAGTATCGATGAGCGTTTTAGGCCTTATCCGAATTGCGGAAAGCAAACGATATTTGCTGTGGATCCAACGCATGATAGCATCTGGCGTATTTTTGAAGATCGCACGATGTTGTCTAATGTGTATAGTAAGATGAGAAAATTACTTGAATATGATTTGCGAGAAATGATGCTTTGCGGCATAAACTGGCCGGCAATGGATATGTTAGCGGTGGATGATGATCGATTAGAGGCAGCGATTTGGAGTTGGGCGCCATCGTATCCGCAGCATGAGACGGAAGCGCAATGTGTTATCTATCAAATGAATCAAGGGATGAAAAACATTCCCTGCGACCAACCCGTTACAGCCTACGCATGTAAACTGGCTTATGCGAACACATGGCAAGTCATTCATACCAAAGGAAGCTGGCAAGAAGGTGAAAGACACTGTCGAGACATGGCTGGATTCGGTTGGCATTTCGCAGTACCGATTAATGCGAACCAAATGTTTCTTTTAAAATCAGCAGCAATGGGCACAAAGGAAATAGGGTTAAATTATGCAATGGATCAGCAAGGACAGTGGCAAGCCAATGTGAATCGTGCGAATAGTTTTTAGACATCCCCTTAATTTTTTCTTAATCCTTTTCATGCGATCACGAAAATGAAAAGGATTTGATTGGATATGGCAGAATGAGTCAGACAAGGGTTGACTGTATGAAAAATAATGCGATCTATTTTTTACAAGGCACACTAAATCGTTTCTGATCTTCAAGCCGCATCGCGGTTAAACAAAAACCCCAAACGCAACCGGTGTCTAATGCAAACACTTGAGCCGTATGGGTCTCGCCAGCCAGCGCTGCCCAGTGGCCAAACAGGATGTTTATTGAGGTAGTGAGTCGATGCGGCAGGCGAAACCAGGGGAGTAAGTCTTTTTCTATGGGCGATTCCTTTTTTTTGCTGTTCAATTCTAAACTACCATCGGGATAGCAAAATCGTGCGCGAGTTAAGTAATTAGTGATGCAACGCAAGCGATTCCATCCAGTGAGTGCGTCATCCCAATGGTTGGGTTGATTGCCATACATATGGCGAAAAAAGTCATTGCACTGATTACTTTGTAAGACTGTTTCAACTTCTTTTGCGAGATGCAATGCGTTCATTAAATCCCAAGTGGGAGCAAGACCCGCGTGAACCATGGCGTACCCCAGCGCGGCATCATGATATAACAAGGGTTGCCCACGCAACCAATTGACTAATTCGTCACAATCCGGTGCTTGTAAAATGGGTTGTAAGGTATCCTCTTCCCAGCTAGCATGAGCTCCATGCGCCACAGCGAGAAGATGTAAGTCATGGTTGCCTAGCACGATTTGTTTATTCGGCAGGTTTTTAATAAAACGTAATGTTTGTAATGACTCGGGGCCTCGGTTTACCAAATCACCGGCAAACCACAAGGTATCTTGGTTGGGATGGAAATGAATGTGTTCTAACAATCTTGTCAGGGAAGAAAAACAACCTTGAATATCACCGATGGCATACGTTGACATGATTCGCTTACCTTATTTGTTACAGATTAACTGGCTAGCTTTTCTAGTAAATTACTTAATTTCACATACTCAGATAAACTGATTTGCTCAGGACGTAAATGAGGATCAATGGGAAGCATCTCCCAAACTTCATCGCTAATCAGTTGTTTTAAACAATTACGCAAGGTCTTACGCCTATGCATAAAAGCGGTTTTCACTAACAGAGCAAATTGTTCATAATCGTGAGCGAGATAGGGTAATGTGTGATAAGGAACCAGTCTCACCAGACTGGAATCTACCCGAGGCGGCGGACTAAATGCATCGGGTCTAACGTGAAATACACTTTGCACACTACAATGATATTGCACCATGATGCTTAAACGTCCGTAATGTTCCGTTGCTGTTCTTGCGGCTAATCGGTCGACCACCTCTTTTTGCAGCATAAAATGCATATCTTTCACATGCGATGCATACGAAATTAAATGAAAAATGAGTGGAGTAGAAATGTTATAGGGCAAATTACCAATCAAACGAATGGGTTGGTTTTCTTTAATTAACTGCAAGTAGTCAAATGACAAGGCATCGGCTTGATGAATGATGACGTTGCCTTTATCCATACAGCGTTGTTTTAAGAACGGGATTAAATCACGATCCAATTCGATGACATCCAATGTGCCGGCTTTTTTTAAAATAGGCAAGGTTAATGCCCCATGTCCAGGGCCTATCTCGACTAAATGTTCAGAGGGTAGAGGCGCGATGACATCGATCATATGTTTAATAACGGTTTTGTCGTGCAGAAAGTGCTGACCAAAACGTTTTCGAGTCGGAGGTCTATTGGTTTTATGTTTCATCAGTAGTGCATCAATGCATTACGAGCCGGTGAAAAGCCACGGTCTGCGGCCTGGCGGAATAACTCGCGGGCCTTTGCTTTATCGACTGGCGTACCCATTCCATTCGCATACATTAAGCCTAGATTATATTGAGCACTCGCTAATCCGTGATTCGCGGCCTTTTGATACCACTGCAAAGACAGCGCAAAATCTTGAGGCACACTTTTGCCGGTCGCATACATATAGCCTAATTGGTTTTCTGCATAAGGATTCGATTGTTCAGCGGCTTGTTGGAACCATACCCATGCTTGACCATAATTTTGCGGGGTACCTTGGCCTAATAAATAACGGACACCTAAGCTATATTGTGCATCCGAATTACCTTGTTGCGCTGCTTTTTCAAACCATTGGGCAGCCAAATTATAATTGCGAGGAACGCCTCGACCTGTGCGATACAGATAGCCGAGTGAAAATTGTGCTTTCGCATCACCTTGGTGTGCGGAGGCGGCATAGTATTGTGCCGCTTTGTGATAATTTTGCGTGACACCAATGCCTTTCGCATATCGATTACCCATGGCGTAAAGTTGTTTCGGGGTACCTTGTAGTGCTTCGTCTTGATCTTCAATGCCTAAATCATGATAAGGTGTATGCATGGCGCAACTCACGACACAGAGGGAGAGTATAAGCCAGAGGATAGTTTTAATAGACATGTTTCCCTTCCTTATTTTTTAAGTGATGACCATGCTGGAATCGCTTGATCGTTAAAAATTCTTTTTGCTGCAGATCGCACTTCAGTGGAATGCAACGCCAGGACAAGTTGTTTCATGCGTGGATCATTGGCATCTTCCGTTCGTACCACAATGATATTAGCATATGGAGAATCAGCACTTTCATGAAAGAGAGCATCTTTCGTGACAGACAATCCTGCTAGTATCGCATAGTTCGTATTAATGACTGCTGCATCGACATCCGTTAAACTGCGTGTTAATTGCGCTGCATCCAATTCTTTAAATTGGAATTGGTTAGGGTTGCTGACGATATCGGAAGGTGTGGCATTCAGTCCTGCTGTTTTTTTTACTTCAATCAATCCGGCTTTTTGTAATAGAAGCAGGGCGCGACCTTCATTGGTTGGATCATTCGGAATAGAAATCACTGCTTGTTTGGGAAGTTGATCCAGCCGTTTAAAACGCCTGGAGTAAATGCCCATCGGATACACAAAGGTTTTACCAATGGCAACGAGTTTGTAATGATGATCGTGAATCTGTTGATCGAGAAAAGGTTGGTGCTGAAAAATATTGGCATCGATGCTTTTGTCGTTTAGAGCGGCATTCGGTTGAAGGTAGTCAGAAAACTCAACAATCTCTATCTGTAAGCCATAGCGATCGTGAGCCACTTGTTTGGCCACTTCGACTAAGTCCGTTTCAGGTCCCGAAATGGTGCCCACTTTTAATGAATTGCCGGTATGTTTTTCACATGACGTTAGCGTAAAACACAACAGTGCGATGAGAATACGTGCCCAATAACTCATATAGAATCCTTTTTTATTAACTCAATTTGTTATGTGAAACGCGTTTTGCAATTTTATCACCAAAAAATTGAATTGCCTGCACTAAAATAACCATCATCACAATGGTCATCAGCATGACGCTACTATTGAAACGTTGGTAACCATAACGAACCGCCATATCGCCTAAGCCGCCACCGCCCACGGCCCCGGCCATCGCGGAATAACCAATCAAATTGATGATGGTGAGTGTAATCCCATTGACGATGTTGGCAAACGCTTCAGGCAATAATACATGGATAATAGTTTGCCAAGATGTCGCGCCCATGGCCTCTGCTGCTTCAATTAACCCAGTATCGACTTCAAGCAGCGCATTGTCCACAATGCGGGCGACAAAAGGCAGTGCAGCAAAACTTAAAGGCACAATGGCAGCGGCGGTGCCAATCGAGGATCCTACCAGAAATCTCGTGATAGGAATTACTGCAATCATTAAAATGATAAATGGGATCGAGCGTGTGACATTGACTATGGCGGCAAGTAAGTGATGCACGAGGGGTTGAGCTAGCAAATTGCCGCGACGGGTAATATATAAAATGACGCCGAGCGGCAGACCTAAGCACACAGCGATGAAGCTCGCTGCAACGACCATATAAATGGTTTGAAGCGTTGCATTAAGCAAAAGGAATAATATCATTTGGGACATAACCCAACACCTCTACTTGTATACCTAATTGTTTTAAATACGCAATACTTGCTGTCACTTGTGTTTTGTCACCATCGACTGCTACTATTAAAATGCCCATAATATGCTTTTTAATGGATTCGACTTGTGCTTGTAAGATGTTAATCCGTAGCTTGAATTGATTGATCAACTGTCCCACGATGGGTTGCGTGGCAGCATCACCAAAAAACCAGAGACGCAAGACAGGATGGGTATTCAGTCGTTCATCCACTAAGACATGATCAGCAATAGCGGCTGGCAACGTTTGCGGCAGTGATGAAACAATAAAGTTTTTAGCAATAGGGGTGTTTGGATGTGCAAAAAACTCACCCACTTCATTTTGTTCGACTAATTTTCCTTTATCGAGAATACCGACTTTGTCACAGCATGCTTTAATCACCGACATTTCATGTGTAATGAGCAAAATCGTTAAATTCAGCGTATCCCGAATATTTTTTAATAATTGTAAGATGAGATGAGTGGTTTCAGGATCTAAGGCAGAAGTGGCTTCATCCGATAATAAGACAGTGGGTTTGCAGGCTAAGGCCCGTGCGATGGCAACACGTTGTTTTTGCCCGCCGCTTAATTCATTTGGATAATTTGATTTTTTATCGGAGAGACCCGTTAATTCGATTAATGGATTAATGGCATGAGCGATCGCTTTCTTGCTCATGTTGCAAAACTCAAGCGGCAGCGCAATGTTGTCATAGACGGTACGGCAAGAAAGCAAATTAAAGTGCTGAAAAATCATGCCCATTTTTCGGCGTGCCGCACGTAATGCATGCCTAGATAAGGTAGTGAGCGATTGCTGGTTGACAATCACGGTACCCTGAGACGGTTTTTCCAATAGATTCACACAACGGATTAAGGTACTTTTGCCCGCCCCGCTTTTGCCAATAATGCCAAAGATTTCAGCTTTTTTCACTTGAAGATGAATCGAATCCAGGGCGGTTAAGCCATCATACTGTTTGCTCAGACCAGTGAGCGCTATCATCGTTTCTTCATGTTGTTTTTGCATGGCATTAACTACCTACTTTTTTCATTGTCTCAGGTTTTATTACCTAAAAGACGCCGTTGCCGAGTATAATGTTGGGTTTTTAGGGTAAGAATAGTGATATCACCATTATTAACCGATTTGTACCAACTGACCATGGCATATGGTTACTGGGCACTCAATATGCACGAACGTGAGTCCGTGTTTCATCTTATATTTCGCAACCAGCCATTTCAAAGCAATTATTCTGTTGCCTGCGGCTTGGGGACCGTCATTGATTTTATTCAACAGTGGCATATTCCAGCAGAAGATTTACAGTACTTACAAGGATTGAGTGCGCCGGATGGCTCACCCTTATTTTCCATCGCTTTTCTAGACTATCTTGCTGCATTGCGCCTGACGATTGATCTGGATGCTATATTAGAAGGGACCGTTGTGTTCCCTCAAGAGCCATTAGTACAAGTCAGAGGCCCATTATTACAGTGTCAGTTGCTTGAGTCCACCTTATTAAACAGTATCAATTTTCAAACCTTGATTGCAACGAAAGCGGCTAGGGTTTGTCAAGCGGCTGGAGGCGATGCGGTGATCGAATTTGGCTTACGCCGTGCACAAGGTCCTGATGGTGCATTATCCGCTAGCAGGGCTGCTTTTATTGGCGGTTGTACAGCCACTTCCAATGTATTAGCAGGTAAAAATTACGGCATCCCCGTTTCGGGAACGCATGCGCATAGTTGGGTCACAGCTTTTTCTGATGAGTTAGCGGCTTTTTCCGCCTATGCTGATGTGATGCCGCATCAATGTGTTTTATTAGTCGATACCTACGACACCCTTCAAGGCGTGAAAAATGCGATTACAGTAGGGCAGCAATTAAAAAAGAAAGGAGGCGTATTGCGTGCCATTCGACTCGATTCAGGCGACATGGCAGCGCTCAGTATAGCGGCAAGAGATTTATTAGATGCCGCTGGTTTTTATGAAACGCAAATCATTGCCAGTAATAGTTTGGATGAAACGATCATCCAGCAACTGAAAGAAAAGGGAGCAAAAATTTCTATTTGGGGCGTAGGGACTCAACTCGTTACGGCCTATGATCATCCTGCTTTGGATGGAGTGTATAAACTCTCTGCATTACGTGATGAAGAAAATAATTGGGTTTACAAACTCAAATTATCCGAAGAGCAAGTCAAAATCTCCAACCCAGGCATTCATCAAGTGCGTCGATACTGGCGTAATAAGCAACCGGTGATGGATGTGATGTATGATCTAGAGATGGATATAGTCTCAAAGCCAGACGTGGTTTCCGTGGATCAACCGCATCTTGAGATGCAGTTGCCTGTGTTTGATGAATTCACTGATTTACTGCAACCTATTTTTCGGCAAGGCCAATTAGTTCATCCGGTAGAAAGCATGCAAGCGATGCAAGAGCGAGCTAAACGACAAGTCCACCCATTTATTAATCAACCTGAATCAGCCGGTTATCCAGTCGGCTTAGAAAGTCACTTATATCAATTAAAAAAGGAACTCATGGCTAACGTAGGGTGAATCGCTTACATCAACTAGTGACAATTTATCCTATTTCCGTGAAATGAAACCCAGTAATCTCCTCTCCACCTGTAAAAATGATTGGTGGCGATAGGATAGGCAAAGATGTTTTTTTTTGTAATAAATGGTTGTATGGCATGGTGTTGCTGTGGGTTGCATCGGCCAGTTTGGCCTTGCCTTTAGAAAAATCCCCTCACTCTGTTAGATTAACGATTGATTTTCAACTGTATCAAAAAAATCAGAAACAACGAGTGAACACAACGCATTTTATGAGTGTGGTTGGCATGAGTACGGCTGACCACAAATGGATTCAACTCAATAGCGTTCAATCACAGCCCGTTTTAAATGCCTCTCCCTCGTTACCTCATGGGTTCCCAACGTTTTCTACGGTATTGGTTCAATTTAAAAAAGCGGATCATCAGCAACTGGTTGTCAAATTTTTAATATTACATCTCAATGGCAAATTCAATGTAGTATTAGAACCCACAGTGGTGACAACGTATGGAAAGAAATCAATCATTCGTTTTCATGAAGAGAATCAATATGTTGAGCTCCAGGTTCTTGCCACACCGGATCATTCATCCTTTTCCTCCCTTTAAGTGATCCCTCTGTTTTTATCCTTTTGATTTCTCAAATGTATTTTTAAATCGTTTTTTATTATTTATTTTTTTAGGAGAACTATCGATGCAGATAGAAAAAATAGTTACGGGCGCTTTATTCCTTGTGATAAGTTCCAATATGGCATTTGGGTTAGAACGTGTCACGCCCAAACTCATAGCCCATAAAGAATGGACAACAGGAGGCGCACAGGGTTGGATGAGGCGTCAAGAGGGAAGTAGTGTCTATCATCATGAATTGAGTTCAGCGAATGCCACGGCTTATGTTGGCGCAGCGCAAGGCAACTCAAGATCGAATACCTATGTGTACGGCAGGCACGATTATATTATTTCCAACACCAGAGACGATCCCAAAATATTTCAATTTCAATACAAGCTTTGTGCTGATAACTCGCAATGTTTCAACTTTATCGATTACGTCGAAATCAAAGGAAAAAGTTTTGCATCGGGTACCGGTACGACCACTGTAGCGGCTTACTTTGATAAACCCGGCGTGTATCAAAGTATGGCATACACCGGCATCATTGGAGATGTCAATGTCCATGATACATCGCACAGCACGATTGATATTCGCAAATTATAAATAAAAAGGAGATAGGCAAGGTTTTGATTTTTTTTCTCTCCATGCCTTTTAGTGTTATCATCCCGCGCATCCGCTTCTCGCGAGGGATGATATCTTTTTCGAATCAGGCTGTGTGTCATTCTTAGAACGTGTTCAAAGTTTTTTAATGGATATCCCATCGCGCACGTTTTTTACCTCTCCCCTAATGCGAGGACCCTTATTTTGTGTTATGATCTTGTTCTTTTAATGAGCTAATACGATCGACAACCTCATGATTCAGTCTACTTTTCCTTTGCGCAAAATACGAAGTTTTGTCTGTCGAAATGGCCGGATGACTGACGTGCAGCGTGACGCATTAGCCTGGCTTCCTCGCTATGAGTTGAAACGCGATCATGGGTTAACGGATTTTTCATCTCATTTTCAACGGCATGCACCTTGGATTGTTGAGATTGGTTTTGGATTTGGTCATTCATTATTAGAGATGGCAAGAACGCATCCTGAGCAAGATTTTATTGGCATTGAAATCCATAAGCCGGGAATTGCAGCCTTATTAGCAGGCATTCAAGCATATCAATTAACGAATCTTCGACTGTATCAAGGTGATGCAGTGGACATCATGGAACAATGCATTGCGGATGATGCATTAACCGGTGTACAAATATTTTTTCCTGATCCATGGCCTAAACGGAGACACCATAAACGCCGATTGATTCAAGAACCGTTTATTAGGTTAATATTACGCAAATTAAAACAAGGCGGTGTACTTCATTTAGCAACCGATTGGAAAGATTATGCTCAGCATATGATGGATGTGGTGACGCCTATTGAGGCGTTTGATAATCTGGCTGGGATGAAAAATTACAGCGATCGTTCCAGTTGTCGTCCTATCATGACTAAATTCGAACGACGAGGCATGCGTCATGGACACGTCACATGGGAATTGCAATTTAAAAAACGATAACGTTTTCAAAAGGAGTATAGAATGATCAAAAAAAACATAACACAATTCACTATTATATTATTATTGCTAGGCATAACGAACGCTGCATGGGCGATAGCAGCAGGATTTTATCTGGGCTCACAATTTGGTACAAGCAACTCAAATAATAAAGAAGCGGAGGTTGAGACTGGCGGCACACCTTCCTCAGAGCTTGTGACGCCTACCACGAAAGGATTTGGCGCTAGAATTTACATGGGATATCAATTTTCGTCTTACCTCGGGTTGGAAGCTGCCTATGTCTACATAGCCAATTCTATTTATAAAGTGAATGGAAATAATAATGGAAATCCTGAAGTACATGAAGGCGGTGTAGATGTTCTTGGAAAACTGATGCTTCCTATCAACAAGTTCAATATGGATATTTTTGCAAAAGGAGGCGTGGCAGGAATGATGCGAACTCAATCGGGACGATTGGCTTCTTCTAACTTGAATAGCGATACGTTCAGCAAGTCAACGAATGTGTATGCTGTGCCAGAAGTGGCAATTGGTGCGAGCTATTACTTAAATCAAAACTGGGTGGCAGATATTACTTACAATAAATTGCTATCGAGTAGTTCTTTTCAATCAGCGGATCTCATCACCATTGGCATTGCATATCATTTTGTGGATACTTATTGCGGTCAATTTTTATGTTAGAAACGCGAATTCCGGATAAGCTCAATGCTATTTCTGTCATGCCAGCATGATTTTAGCTGGCATCCAGTGTCTTTATGAGTCTTATAAAATAGAGTTGTACAGATCATTCCAATAGGGATTATTTTTCTCGATTAAGTTCAATTTCCAATTTCTTTTCCAAGCTTGAATATTTTTTTCTCTTTTAATGGCTTCTGTTATATCTCCATGTGTTTCGTAATAAACCAATTGGTTCACTTTATATATTGAAGTGAATCCTTTTAACGCGAATTCCGGATAAGCTCAATGCTATTCCTGTCATGCCAGCATGCTTTTAGCTGGCATCCAGTGCCATATTAGATGAATCAATATCTAATTTTGGTTTTTTATCATGATGAGTAAAAGC
>JAKBCU010000033.1 GCA_021807565.1 Pseudomonadota bacterium
GCGCCAATGATAGTGTAAGTTTCTTATGCGAAAGTAGGTCATCGCCAGGCTCTTTTTACTAACCCTCAATAGAGATGATCTATTGAGGGTTTTTTTTATCCTATGAACCGAAATGAATTTCTACTACTAAGAAAAATAATCTAAAAAATGAATTTATCGTTTGCTATCAGAACTTATATTGCATAAAATTGTCGACCGGATTTCTGGTAACTTGAGTTTTTTGATGCTGGCGTAGCTCAGCCGGTAGAGCAACTGATTTGTAATCAGTAGGTCGTCGGTTCGATTCCGACCGCTAGCTCCAGTAACTAAAACAAAGGTTTAGGTTGACATCTCGATGATCCTGAAGCAGAATTCAGGGCTTCGATTTTTAGGAGGGGTTCCCGAGCGGCCAAAGGGATCAGACTGTAAATCTGACGGCTCTGCCTTCGTAGGTTCGAATCCTACCCCCTCCACTCTAACGATAATAAAGTAGCATGGCTAGCTTGGTTTAGTGATATTCAAGAAACAGGTTGCATTAGATGCGAGTTACTAAAAGTGTGTAAGTATAAATTGCGGGCGTAGTTCAATGGTAGAACTTCAGCCTTCCAAGCTGATAGCGTGGGTTCGATTCCCATCGCCCGCTCCATGCCCATATAGCTCAGCGGTAGAGCACTTCCTTGGTAAGGAAGAGGTCACCGGTTCAAGCCCGGTTATGGGCTCCATTTGAAAAAATGGAGCTGATAGTGTTTTTTTAACGTAAACGTAAACGCTTTTTGTGTTTTATTTTTATCTAGATGAAGAAAATAAAGAAATGGGAGCATCTGAGCAATGGCAAAAGCAGTATTTGAGCGAAAGAAGCCACACTTAAATGTAGGAACGATAGGTCACGTCGATCACGGGAAGACGACATTAACAGCGGCGCTAACGAAGTGCATGGCGGCGAAGTTTGGAGGAGAGGTGTTGGCCTATGATCAGATAGACAAAGCGCCAGAAGAAAAAGCACGAGGGATAACGATCGCGACAGCACATGTTGAATATGAATCGGATAAGAGACATTACGCGCACGTCGATTGTCCGGGGCACGCGGACTATGTCAAAAACATGATTACCGGAGCGGCCCAAATGGATGGAGCGATTTTGGTTGTGTCAGCAGCGGATGGACCGATGCCTCAAACACGAGAGCACATTTTGTTAGCGCGTCAGGTTGGGGTGCCGTATATTGTTGTATTTTTAAATAAAGCGGACATGGTGGATGACAAAGAGTTGCTTGAGTTAGTGGAAATGGAAGTGAGAGATTTGTTGAGCAGTTACAATTTTCCAGGGGACAAGACACCGATCGTAACAGGATCTGCGCTGAAGGCATTGGAAGGGGATCAAAGTGAGATTGGGGTGCCAGCGATCTATAAATTAGTGGCTGCGATGGATGACTATTTTCCGCAACCGGAAAGACAAATAGATAAACCCTTTTTGTTACCGATTGAAGACGTATTTTCGATATCGGGACGAGGTACGGTGGTGACGGGCCGAGTGGAAAGAGGGATCGTAAAAGTAGGAGAAGAAGTTGAAATTGTGGGGTTAAAGCCGACGATTAAAACGATATGCACCGGAGTAGAAATGTTTCGGAAGTTGTTGGATGAGGGTAGAGCAGGAGACAACGTAGGGGTTTTATTGCGAGGTACGAAGCGAGAAGAAGTAGAGCGAGGACAAGTATTAGCGAAACCCGGATCGATTACCCCGCACACGAAATTTGAGGCGGAAGTGTATGTGTTGTCGAAAGAAGAAGGAGGACGTCACACCCCGTTTTTCAAAGGATACAGGCCGCAGTTTTATTTTAGAACAACAGACGTCACGGGTGAAGTCCAGTTACCGGAAGGTGTGGATATGGTGATGCCAGGCGATAATATTAAGATGGTGATCACTTTGATTAGCCCAATTGCAATGGAAGACGGATTGCGTTTTGCTATTCGAGAAGGGGGTCGCACCGTCGGTGCTGGTGTCGTTGCAAAAGTACTTGAGTAAGCAAGATATGTAGGCCAGTAGCTCAATTGGCAGAGCGGCGGTCTCCAAAACCGCAGGTTGGGGGTTCGAGACCCTCCTGGCCTGCCATGAAACTAACGTTAGCTGATTTCAGAGAGATAGGGTAAAAGTAATGGCGTTAAAAACAGTGACCCAGCAAAAAACACGGTTAGACTGGTTGAAGTGGTTAGTCATTGGCGTGTTATTTATTGGAGGAGTCGTTGCTAACAGTTATTATAACGATCAGCCATGGCCATTGCGTCTATTAGCATGGCTTTTTTTGTTGGCTATTATTGCTGCAATCACCTCGATGACCAATCAAGGCAAGATTGCGCTGTCATTTTTACGTGAATCTAGGCTCGAATTAAGAAAAGTTTTCTGGCCTACACGTCAGGAAACGATTCAGACAACGCTTTTTGTTGCGCTGACTGTTGTTGTACTGGCTTTGATCCTCTGGGGAATTGACGGCATATTGATGTGGTTAATCGGATGGCTTACCGGGCAGAGAGGGTGAACACTATGGTTGTGGAAGAGGCAAGAAACAAGAAGCGCTGGTATGTTGTTCATGCGTACTCCGGTTTTGAAAACTATGTGAAGCAAGCATTGGCTGAACGTATAGTGCGTGATGGGTTAGAAGACAAGTTTGGCGATATCTTGGTTCCAACAGAAGAAGTAGTAGAGCTTAAAGCAGGTCAAAAGCGTAAAAGTGAACGAAAATTTTTTCCGGGCTATGTATTGGTTGAAATGGAAATGGATGATAAAACTTGGCATATGGTGAGATCTACACCCAAAGTGTTAGGTTTTATTGGCGGCACCAGCGATAAGCCTACACCTATCACAGCCAAAGAAGCGGATGTCATTTTACAACGTGTACAAGACAGCAGTGATAAACCTAAACCTAAAGTTTTATTTGAAATGGGTGAAGTTGTCAGAGTAATTGATGGGCCATTTGCAGACTTTAATGGTGTGGTTGAAGAAGTCAATTATGAAAAAAATCGTTTAAGAGTAGCCGTATTAATATTTGGTCGTTCTACTCCTGTTGAGTTGCAGTTTGATCAAGTCGAAAAAGGTTAAGCGTTTTTTGTAAATGAAATAGGGGAGCTTTTACAAGTTAAAAGCGTTATTACCCGCAGGAGGTTAGAATGGCAAAAAAAGTTAAAGCATTAGTTAAATTGCAAGTAAAAGGAGGCGCTGCGAATCCCAGTCCGCCAGTGGGTCCTGCTCTTGGTCAACAAGGTGTTAACATCATGGAGTTTTGTAAAGCATTTAATGCGCAGACTCAAACACCAGACAGGCAGGGCAAACCTTTACCGGTAGAAATTACTGTTTATGAAGATAGAAGTTTCACTTTTATCATCAAAACGCCACCTGCTTCGCACTTAATTAAAGAAGCGATTGGAATAGAGAGCGGTAGCAGTACGCCAAATACAAATAAAGTGGGCAAGATTACGCGTCAACAACTAGAAGCCATAGCCAAAATTAAAATGCCCGATTTGAATGCAGCCAGTCTAGATGCTGCAGTGCGTTCCATCGCTGGTAGTGCTCGCAGCATGGGTATTGATGTAGAAGGAGTTGTATAATGCCTAAGCTATCAAAACGGGTCAAAGCGATACGTGAGCGTATTCAGTTGGGTAAAGTTTATTTGGCGGCAGATGCTATTACTTTATTGCAAAGTTTACCGCTAGCAAAATTTAGAGAAAGCGTTGATATCAGCGTT
Organism: Pseudomonadota bacterium; assembly: GCA_021807565.1. Classification (GTDB taxonomy): domain Bacteria; phylum Pseudomonadota; class Gammaproteobacteria; order DSM-16500; family DSM-16500; genus JAKBCU01. The sequence continues at coordinate 3,713 of JAKBCU010000033.1, forward strand.
AACCTTGGAATTGATCCACGTAAGTCAGACCAAGCTGTTCGGGGTTCTGTCGTATTACCAAAAGGTACGGGACGTCATCTTCGTGTTGCCGTTTTCACCACACCAGGCCATGTAGAGGCCGCTGAAAAAGCGGGTGCTGATATCGTAGGGCTAGATGATTTAGTCGATAAAGTCAAAGCGGGTGAAATTGACTTTGATGTTGTGATTGCAACGCCTGATGCCATGCGAGTGGTGGGTCAGCTGGGTCAAGTGCTAGGTCCTCGTGGCTTAATGCCGAATCCTAAAGATGGAACAGTGACGACAGATGTGGTTGGGGCGATTAAAAATGCTAAAGCAGGACAAGTGAGATATCGCACCGATAAAGCCGGTGTAGTGCATTGCACTATAGGTAAAATTGACTTTGAATCGTCTGATTTGATGCAAAATCTTGAAGCTCTATTGTCTGCTTTGAAGAAAGCGAAGCCGAGTTCTGCTAAAGGTATTTATTTTAAAAAAGTTACTGTCTCTAGCACGATGGGACCGGGTTTACAGATTGATATGTCAAGTGTGGCAATTTAATTAGATGGGTGAGCTCATGGGAGTGAGGGCTTTACTGAGAAAGACTTTGTGGGAAGTGGATGAGATGCATCGTGTTATGCATTAAAGCTTCTAAACCCGTCAAAGACCGTGGGGGCATTAGCTTAAACAGGTCATATCTTTTTCTTTAGCATAAGAAAAAAAGACTCTGCCCCACGCAGACTGTGGTGCCGCTATCGGTATTACTGTTCGTTAATTGACGCTAGTTATCATAATAGCGTTATAGCAGGAGGTGCTTAAGTGACCTTAAGACTAGATGATAAAAAGAGTATTGTTGCGGAAGTAGCAGAAATAGCAAGGAATGCTTCGTCTCTTGTCGCTGCGGATTACTGCGGGTTGTCAGTTGCTCAATTGACTGACTTGCGTAAACAAGCGCGTCATGCAGGCGTATACATGCGTGTTGTGCGAAATACATTGGCACGACGTGCGTTTGAAGGAACTCAGTTTGCTTGTATGGATGATGCGTTGGTTGGACCGTTGGTTCTGGCTTTTTCAAAAGATGAGCCGGGAGCAGCCGCACGTATTTTTAAAGACTTTGTTAAAAAGTGCGATAAATTGCAAATTAAAGCACTGTCGGTTGATGGCCAGTTATTGCCTGGTAAAGAATTAAACCGTTTAGCCAGTCTTCCGACACGTGATGAGGCAATCTCTCAATTGATGTCTGTGATGTTAGCGCCTATCACTAAATTGGTGCGCACCATAGCAGAACCTCATGGCAAATTCGTCAGAACCATGGCTGCCGTCCGCGATAAAAAGCAGGAATCTGCATAAGTACAATGATTTTTTTTGGAGATAACGTAATGAGTTTAAGTAATGATCAGATTTTAGATGCAATTGCGCAAAAAAGCGTAATGGATGTGGTTGAGTTAATTAAAATGATGGAAGAAAAATTTGGTGTTTCAGCTGCGGTTGCAGTTGCAGCGGCTCCAGCGGCTGCGGCAGGTGATGCGGCTGCTGTTGAAGAAAAAACCGAATTTAATGTCGTTATGACAAAAGCGGGCGAAAACAAAATCAACGTAATCAAAGCCGTTCGTACGATTACCGGTCTCGGTTTAAAAGAGGCTAAAGATTTGGTTGAAGCCGCACCTGCTAGCGTCAAAGAAGGCGTCAACAAAGCTCAAGCAGCCGAAATCAAAAAACAGCTTGAAGAAGCAGGGGCGACGGTTGAAGTTAAGTAATGACTTATTTGTCAATCCATTTAAACAATGTATTGACATCAGTATAGCCGGAGATTCAACCTCTCCGGCTTTTCCTATTTCTCAGCTTTTGTCATGAAAGTTGCTTGAATAGGTTTAGCGTCAGTAAACACCAAATAACGTAACGAATACAGGCTATTTGGTTTTAGGGATAACGTTTGCTAATTACCATCAATATGGATTAGTGACATTATTTTTAAGCACACGTGCTTTAATCGATCATCATGCAGAGGTATACATGGGTTCTACTTACTCATACACTGAGAAAAAGCGCATTCGTAAAGATTTTGGGAAACATTCAAGTACTATCAAAGCACCCGCATTATTAGCCTTGCAACTGGACTCTTATAAGAAATTTTTACAAGCTGATGTTGAGCCCGAGGCCAGAGGCTTATTTGGGTTACATGCTGCATTTAAGTCAGTCTTTCCTATCACGAGTTTTTCAGGAAATGCAGAACTTGAATATGTGGGATATCGCTTAGGAGAATCGATTTTTGATGTCAAAGAATGCAGAATGCGAGGGTTGACTTACGGTGCTTCACTGCGTGTAAAAGTAAGGTTAGTGCACTACGATAAAGAAGCTTCAGATGATGCAAAAGTAGTGAAAGATGTCAAAGAACAAGAAGTTTACATGGGTGAATTACCCTTGATGACAGAAAATGGAACATTCGTTATTAATGGAACAGAGCGCGTCATTGTATCTCAATTACATCGTTCTCCTGGTGTTTTTTTCGAACATGATCGTGGTAAGACACATTCTTCCGGAAAATTATTATTTTCGGCGCGTGTTATCCCTTATCGTGGTTCTTGGCTTGATTTTGAGTTTGACCCAAAAGATTGCATTTATGTCCGCATCGATAGAAGACGCAAGTTGCCCGCTACTATTTTATTGCGTGCGTTGGATTATACAGTAGAAGAGATCTTGGGTTTATTTTTTGAAAACAATGTGTTTCATATCACGAAAGGTGAGTTTACCCTAGATTTGATCCCGGAACGGTTGCGTGGTGAAATTGCACCTTTTGAAATTAAAAAAGGGAGCAAGGTAATCGTTGAAAAAGGTAGAAGAATCACGGTGAAGCATATTGCTCAATTGGAAAAAGCAAAAATTGAAGACCTCGATGTTCCAACCGATTATCTCGTTGGAAAAGTGTTGGCTAAGGCAGTTATCAATACACAAACAGGCGAAATACTGGGCAATGCAAATGATGTGATCACACCGGACATGATCAAGACAATGATTGCGGCGGGTGTGAAGAAATTTGAAACCCTGTACGTGAACGATATTGATCATGGAGCCTATATCTCAGATACATTGAGAGTGGATCCTACATCGACACCATTAGAAGCCTTAGTAGAAATTTATCGTATGATGAGACCAGGCGAACCTCCTACCAAAGAGGCTGCTGAAGCACTTTTTAAAAATTTATTTTTTAGCTCTGATCGATATGACTTATCGGATGTCGGTCGAATGAAGTTCAATCGTCGAGTGGGGCGCAAAGAAATTGTTGGGCCGGGAATTTTAGAAAAAGATGACATTATTGCGGTGTTAAAAACCCTGATTAGCATTCGAAATGGCGATGGTACCGCAGATGATATTGATCACTTAGGTAATCGACGAGTGAGAAGCGTTGGTGAAATGACAGAAAACCAATTTCGGGTAGGTCTGGTGCGAGTTGAGCGTGCTGTTAAAGAGCGTTTGAGTTTATCCGAGTCTGAGAATTTAATGCCACAAGATTTAATTAACGCAAAACCTGTTTCTGCAGCCATTAAAGAGTTTTTTGGATCAAGTCAGCTCTCTCAATTTATGGATCAAAACAATCCATTGTCCGAAATTACACATAAGCGTCGTGTGTCTGCACTGGGGCCGGGCGGTTTAACCAGAGAGCGAGCCAGTTTTGAAGTGCGTGACGTTCATACGACGCACTATGGTCGTGTGTGTCCCATCGAGACACCTGAAGGTCCGAACATTGGATTAATTAACTCATTGGCTGTTTATGCGAGAACCAATGAATATGGTTTTCTAGAAACACCGTATCGCAAAGTGGTTAATCATAAAGTCACGGATGAGGTCGATTACTTATCCGCTATCGAAGAAGGTGATTTTGTGATTGCACAGGCAAGTGCCACAATCGATGCAAAAGGCAAACTGATCGATGCATTGGTTCCTGTGAGGCATAAGAACGAATTTACTCTGACTACACCTGATCGAGTGCAGTACATGGATGTGTCGCCCAAACAAATTGTCTCTGTGGCGGCCGCTTTGATTCCCTTCCTGGAGCATGACGATGCGAATCGGGCTTTGATGGGATCTAATATGCAACGACAAGCTGTTCCCACGTTGAAAACGGAAAAGCCGCTGGTTGGAACAGGCATGGAACGCATGGTAGCAAAAGATTCTGGCGTGACTGAAGTGGCTAAACGAGGTGGTATCGTTGATTTTGTTGATGCCTCGCGTATTGTTGTTCGTGCAAATGACGATGAAGCAGAGTCGGGTAAAACCGGTGTGGATATTTACAACTTAACCAAATACACACGTACTAATCAAGATACCTGTATTAATCAGCGACCATTAGTAGCAAAAGGCGACGTTATTCAATTGGGTGACGTATTAGCAGATGGCCAGTCGACGGATTTAGGTGAGCTCGCATTGGGTCAAAATCTGCTTGTCGCATTTATGCCTTGGAATGGGTATAACTTTGAAGATTCTATTTTAATTTCTGAGCGTGTTGTTGAAGAAGATCGATTTACCAGTATCCATATTGAGGAACTCACTTGCGTTTCTAGAGATACCAAGTTAGGTGTGGAAGAAATTACGGCGGACATTCCCAATGTAGGGGAAAGTGCTCTTGGCAAATTAGATGAATGCGGCATTGTGTATATTGGAGCCGAAGTCAAGTCGGGTGATATTTTGGTTGGTAAAGTCACCCCTAAAGGTGAAACGCAACTGACACCTGAAGAAAAATTATTGCGCGCTATCTTTGGAGAAAAAGCATCTGATGTAAAAGATACTTCACTCAGAGTTCCCACTGGTATGGAAGGTACCGTCATCGACGTGCAAGTCTTTACGCGAGAAGGTGTAGAAAAAGATGCTCGGGTGCTAGAAATTGAGCGTAACGAATTGGCGAAAGCGAAACAAGATTTGAGTGATGAGCTTCGTATTCGTGAAAATGATATTTTTCAGCGTATAGAAAAACTCTTGCTTAACCGTATCGCAGAGGGAGGACCCAATAAACTGAAAAAAGGGTCCAAAATAGTCAAAACGTATTTGGCAGAAGTACCACGCGAAAAATGGTTTGAACTCAGATTGCGAGATGCTGAAGCCAATAAAGAGCTAGAATCTGCAGCGAAACAGTATAAACAAGAGCGTATTGACTTTGAGAAAGCCTATGAAGCAAAACGCAATAAAATTACGCAGGGTGATGACTTAGCCCCGGGCGTATTAAAAATTGTCAAAGTCTATCTTGCTGTGAAACGGCGGATTCAACCCGGTGACAAAATGGCTGGAAGACACGGAAACAAAGGTGTTATCTCAACTATTGTTCCTGTTGAAGATATGCCTTATATGGCAGATGGCACACCTGTTGATATCGTTTTGAACCCGTTAGGTGTTCCTTCGCGTATGAACGTAGGACAAGTACTTGAGGCGCACTTGGGTTGGGCCGCTAAAGGGCTTGGAATGCAATTCAAAAAGATGATAGAAGAGCAGCAGTCGGTTAAAAACGTTAGACAGTTACTCAATGCTATTTACAATGCGACGAATAAACGAAAAGAAGATATAGCGGGTCTAACAGACGAAGAAGTCATGATATTAGCGAATAATTTACAAAGCGGCGTTCCTATGGCAACACCTGTATTTGATGGTGCGACTGAAGACGAAATTAAAGCCATGTTAACATTAGCCGGCCTTCCTGAAAGCGGGCAAACCATATTATATGATGGTCGAACAGGCAGAGCATTTGAACGTCAAATTACCATTGGCTATATGTATATGATGAAACTGAATCACTTGGTGGATGATAAGATGCATGCTCGTTCTACAGGCTCGTATAGTCTTGTGACACAACAGCCATTAGGTGGTAAAGCACAGTTTGGTGGTCAGCGTTTCGGTGAAATGGAAGTGTGGGCGTTAGAAGCGTATGGCGCCGCTTACACATTGCAAGAAATGCTTACGGTCAAGTCAGATGACGTGGGTGGTCGTACTAAGATGTATAAAAACATCGTTGACGGCGATCATTACATGGAATCGAGTATGCCCGAAGCCTTTAATGTATTGATCAAGGAAATTCGCTCCTTGAGCATCAATATGGAACTGGAATAGATTTGTTTTTTACTTCCTCTCTGTCAACGGACAGGGAGGATTGTCTGCGATATAGTGTGAGGGGGAACCGTCTTGAAAGATTTATTAAGTCTAGTAAAGCAGCAAACACAACTTGAAGAGTTTGATACCATTCAGATCGGTCTTGCATCGCCTGATATGATTCGCTCTTGGTCTTATGGCGAAGTCAAAAAGCCAGAAACCATTAACTATCGTACCTTTAAACCAGAACGAGACGGCTTATTCTGTGCCAAAATATTTGGACCAGTAAAAGATTACGAATGTTTGTGCGGTAAATATAAAAGATTAAAGCACCGTGGCGTTATTTGTGAGAAATGTGGTGTCGAAGTGACGCTATCCAAAGTACGTCGTGATCGTATGGGACATATTGAGTTAGCGAGTCCTATTGCACATATTTGGTTTTTACGATCACTGCCGTCTCGCATTGGTTTATTACTGGATATGACATTGCGAGATATCGAGCGCATTTTATATTTTGAAGCCTATGTGGTCATTGACCCAGGTATGACACAATTGGAACGCGGACAGTTACTTTCTGAAGAAGCTTACTATGATGCCATTGAAGAATATGGCGATGAGTTTGATGCACGCATGGGCGCCGAAGCCGTGCAAGAATTGCTGCGCGCTTTAAACTTAGAAACTGAAATTGCAAAAATTCGCGACGATATTACAACGACCACATCAGAAGCGAAATTAAAGAAACTTTCAAAACGCTTAAAGTTGATGGAAGCCTTTTTGTCTTCGGGTAATAAACCGGAATGGATGATTTTGTCCGTATTACCCGTTCTTCCGCCCGATCTTAGGCCGCTGGTCCCATTAGATGGCGGTCGATTTGCTACATCTGACTTGAACGATTTATACCGTCGCGTCATCAATCGCAATAACCGGCTAAAACGATTACTGGACTTAAATGCGCCTGATATTATTGTGCGCAATGAAAAACGTATGTTGCAAGAAGCCGTGGATGCGTTGCTCGATAATGGACGCAGAGGTCGGGCGATTACTGGCTCAAATAAGCGCCCATTAAAATCCTTAGCGGATATGATTAAAGGCAAGCAAGGTCGGTTTCGCCAAAACTTGTTGGGTAAACGTGTCGATTATTCGGGACGTTCTGTTATTGTAGTAGGCCCCACCTTGAAATTACATCAGTGTGGTTTACCCAAAAAGATGGCATTAGAATTGTTTAAACCCTTTATTTTTAGTCGATTGCAGCTGCAAGGCCTTGCCTCCACCATCAAAGCGGCTAAAAAAATGGTTGACCGTGAGGATGCCGCAGTATGGGATATTTTAGAACAAGTGATTCGCGAACATCCTATCTTGCTGAATCGTGCACCGACCTTGCATAGGCTGGGTATTCAAGCATTTGAACCGGTGTTAGTGGAAGGTAAAGCAATCCAATTACACCCTTTAGTTTGTACTGCCTATAATGCAGATTTTGACGGTGACCAAATGGCGGTTCATGTTCCATTGTCGCTAGAAGCACAGTTAGAAGCGCGTTCTTTGATGATGTCGACGAACAATATCTTATCGCCAGCCAATGGTGAACCTATCATCGTCCCTTCTCAAGACGTTGTATTGGGGTTGTATTACCTCACTCGCTCAAAAGTGAATGCAAAGGGTGAAGGTATGATGTTTACCGATATTAACGAAATTCACCGTGCCTATGAGAATGGATGTGTCGACTTACAGGCAAAAGTGCGTGCTCGAATCATCGAGTTCTTGCCAGACAGTGCATCACCGGATGGGTTCAGAGAAAATTTCCGCTTAGTTGAAACAACGGTAGGCCGTGCACTGTTATCAGAAATTTTACCTAAAGGCTTGTCGTTTGATTTGGTTAATCGGGTCATGAATAAGAAGTCCATTTCGGGTCTGATCAATACTTGTTATCGCGATGTGGGATTGAAAGCCACGGTGATATTTGCTGATCAATTGATGTATATGGGATTCTCTTATGCTACTAAGTCGGGTGCATCCATTGGTGTAAATGATTTAGTGATTCCAAAAGAGAAAGCAAACATTGTGACACAAGCTGAGGAAGAAGTGGGTAAAATACAAGCCCAATATGCTTCTGGTCTTGTGACACAAGGAGAACGATACAACAAAGTCGTCGATATTTGGTCGCGCACCAATGATTTAGTTGCCAAAGCGATGATGGATGAGCTCTCTACAGAAACCGTGTTAGATGTGAATGGTCATAAAGTGAAACAAGAATCATTCAATTCAATCTATATGATGGCTGATTCAGGCGCGAGAGGTTCTGCTGCTCAAATCAGACAGTTAGCGGGTATGCGCGGCTTAATGGCAAAACCAGATGGTTCGATTATTGAAACACCGATTACCGCAAACTTCAGGGAAGGATTAAACGTATTACAATATTTTATTTCGACTCACGGAGCCCGTAAGGGTCTTGCAGATACAGCGTTAAAAACAGCTAACTCAGGTTATCTGACAAGACGTTTAGTCGACGTTGCGCAAGATCTGGTTATTACTGAAATAGATTGTGGCACATCGCAAGGCGTCACGATGACACCGCTTATCGAAGGGGGCGATGTCGTTGAGCCATTGCATGAGCGAGTGTTAGGTCGAGTGACAGTGACGGATAGTTTCGATCCTGTTACGGGGGATATGCTGATTCCAAGCGGCACACTACTTGACGAACGACTCGTTGCAAAGCTCGAAGAGAAAACAGTCGATCAAGTGTTTGTACGATCTCCTATTACTTGTGAATCACGTTATGGCATTTGCTCTGCTTGTTATGGCCGAGATTTAGCGCGAGGTCATCAAGTCAATATCGGTGAAGCTGTCGGTGTGATTGCGGCTCAGTCAATCGGCGAACCCGGTACTCAGTTGACCATGAGAACCTTCCACATTGGTGGTGCAGCATCTCGGGCAACGGCCGCCAATAATGTGCAAATTAAACTAGCAGGAAAGATCAAATTACATAATATCAAGCTTATTCAACATCATACGCAAAAATTTATTGCCATTTCTCGATCAGGCGAGTTAGCCATTGTCGATGAGCATGGTCGTGAACGTGAGCGTTATAAAATCCCTTATGGTGCAGAGCTTTCTGTCGCAGATGGGGAAAAAGTTCAAGCAGGCCAAGTGGTGGCTGCATGGGATCCACATAGCCATCCGATTATTACTGAAGTGGCGGGTAAGATTAAGTTTGTCGACCTTTTAGAAGGTGTCACAATGAACCGTCAAGCAGATGAAGTGACGGGCCTAAGCAGCATTGTGGTCACGGATCCTAAACAACGTGGTGTGACAGGTAAAGAATTGAAGCCCATGATTAAATTGGTTGATGAAAAAGGAAAAGATGTCTTTTTAGCAGGAACCAATTTACCCGCTCAATATTTTTTACCGCCCGATGCTATCGTCAACTTTGAAGACGGCTCACGTGTGAAAGTGGGTGATGTGTTAGCGAGAATTCCTCAAGAAACATCAAAAACACGTGATATCACAGGGGGTTTACCTCGAGTAGCAGATTTGTTTGAAGCGAGACGACCTAAAGATCCTGCTATTTTGGCTGAAATATCCGGTATTGTGGGTTTTGGTAAGGAAACGAAAGGTAAACGTAGATTAATTATTACAGCGCCTAATGGGGATACCCATGAAGAACTGATTCACAAATGGAGGCATGTTAACGTATTCGAAGGCGAACATGTTGAAAAAGGTGAAGTGATCGCTGAAGGCGCGCTTAATCCGCATGACATCTTGAGACTGCTTGGTACGAATGCATTGACTAACTTCATTGTGAATGAAGTACAAGATGTATATCGCTTACAAGGCGTCAAAATCAACGACAAGCATATTGAAGTCATTATTCGCCAGATGTTACGTAAAGTAACGATTGTACATCCAGGCGATACGGAGTTTTTAAAAGGAGAACAGGTTGAGTTTGGCCAAATGCGAGATGAAAACAATAAGATGCAAAAGGCTGGCAAGATGGTTGCACGTCATGAACCTGTGCTGCTCGGTATTACCAAAGCCTCGCTGGCAACAGAGTCATTTATTTCAGCCGCTTCATTTATGGAAACAACCCGAGTACTAACGGAAGCTGCCGTCAGCGGAAAAATAGATGAATTACGAGGGTTAAAAGAAAATGTCGTGGTCGGTCGTTTAATACCTGCAGGTACTGGACTGGCTTATCATGCAGAAAGACGTACAAAGAAACAAGAGCCCTTTGTGCGGGGTGAGGGGTGATTTTGATAGAAAGTGCGTATCTCAAGCAAAAAAGTTAGCAAACTTAATGACTGGGCTTGACATAAAGCGCTCTCCTTCTTTAGAATCGCGCCTCCTCCTATCGCTTAAGGAGGCGCGAAATAAGATCACTTGTGAATAACGTGTTTCAAGGCTGGAGTGTTCGAATGCCAACAATAAATCAACTCGTGCGTAAGTCACGAGTACCAAAGACAGTTAAGTCCACGGTTCCTGCGCTAGATGGATGTCCGCAGAAGCGTGGCGTATGTACGCGTGTGTATACTACCACACCCAAAAAGCCGAACTCTGCGTTGCGTAAAGTTGCTCGTGTACGCTTAACCAATGGGGCAGAGGTGACTACCTATATTGGCGGTGAAGGGCATAATTTACAAGAACACTCGGTGGTTCTCATTCGGGGTGGTCGTGTAAAAGACTTACCGGGTGTGCGTTATCACACCGTGCGCGGTAGTTTAGATACAGCCGGTGTTGCGAATCGTCGCAGAGGCCGTTCTAAGTATGGTGCAAAAAAACCAAAGTAACGTAATAAGCCGAATTGATTAATGACGGGAATAAAGTAATGCCAAGAAGAAAAGCTGCGATTAAAAGAGAAACGATGCCGGATCCATTATACGGTAGCGAACGTTTAGCAAGATTTATCAATGTGGTCATGCGAGCAGGTAAAAAATCCCTCGCTGAACACATCGTCTATAGCGCTCTGGATGAAGTGGTTAAGCGTTTAAAAAAATCTAAGCAAGCGGCAGGTGCTGCTGGTAAAAAACTGGAGGCTGATGATGCATCGGATCACTCAAGCGCAGGACATTCCAGTAGCGTAACAGGCGTTTCTCGTATTCGAGCTGCTCATAAAGATGCGTTAGAAGTGTTAGATAAGGCATTCAATAACATTCGTCCCACGGTGGAAGTGAAATCCCGTCGGGTGGGTGGTGCTACGTATCAGGTGCCTATTGAGGTCGACACGGCTCGAGGTATGGCATTGGCGATGCGTTGGATTGTGAAAGCAGCTAAAGACAGAGGCGAAAAAACCATGATTCTTCGTCTGGCAGCAGAAATGATGGATGCCCATGAAGGGCGTGGTACAGCCGTTAAGATTCGTGATGATATGCATAGAATGGCTAAAGCTAACCAAGCTTTTGCACATTACCGTTGGTAAAGGGGTATAAAACGTGGCACGAGCAACACCTATAGAGCGTTATCGAAATATTGGCATTATGGCACACATTGATGCGGGAAAAACTACAACAACCGAACGCGTCCTTTTTTATACCGGGGTTTCCCATAAGTTAGGCGAGGTTCATGAAGGCGCCGCTGTGATGGACTGGATGGAGCAAGAACAAGAGCGCGGTATTACTATCACCTCGGCGGCAACTACTTGTTTTTGGTATGGTATGGATAAGCAGTTTCCACAGCACCGTATTAACATTATTGATACGCCAGGCCATGTCGACTTTACGATTGAAGTGGAGCGCTCATTGCGAGTACTGGATGGAGCCTGCGCCGTATTTTGTGCTGTGGGCGGTGTTGAACCTCAATCTGAAACCGTATGGCGCCAAGCCAATCGTTATGGTGTGCCTCGGCTTGGTTTTGTTAACAAGATGGATAGAGCAGGTGCCAACTTTTTAAGAGTGGTTGAGCAGGTTAAATCACGCTTAGGCGCTAACCCCGTTCCTATTCAATTACCCATCGGTGCAGAAGAAAATTTTGAAGGTGTGGTTGATCTGGTTCGCATGAAAGCAATCTACTGGGATGACAGTACTCAAGGCATGAAATATGAAGCTCGAGAGATCAGCCCTGTCATGTTAGATGAATGTAAAAAATGGCGCGAGCAAATGGTCGAAGCAGCAGCAGAAGCGACAGAAGCATTGATGAATCAGTATTTGGAACACGGTGATTTGTCAGAAGACGAAATTAGAGCGGGTTTGCGTGCTCGCACCATTCGTAATGAAATTGTTCCTATGTTATGTGGTTCTGCCTTTAAAAATAAGGGCGTTCAAGCTGTGTTAGATGCGGTGATATACTATCTGCCTTCGCCGAGTGATGTTCCGGCAGTCAAGGGAATCAAAAACAACGCTGAAGGAACTCCCATTGAAAGGCACCCCAAGGACAATGAGCCCTTTTCTGCTTTGGCATTTAAAATTGCGACAGATCCTTATGTAGGGACATTAACCTATTTTCGGGTCTATTCAGGTGTCTTGAAATCCGGTGATGTGGCTTACAATCCTATCAAAGATAAAGAAGAGCGTATCGGTCGTTTGCTGCAAATGCATGCTAACACAAGGCAAGAAATTAAAGAGGTCACAGCAGGTGATATTGCGGCGGCTGTTGGTTTGAAGAAAGTGACGACGGGCGACACGTTATGTTCTCCTAATGATGTCATTATCTTAGAAAAAATGGTATTTCCAGAGCCAGTTATCTCTGTCGCAGTTGAACCAAAAACCAAAGCTGATCAAGAAAAAATGGGTATTGCGTTAGGTAAACTGGCTCAGGAAGATCCTTCTTTTCGCGTTCATTCTGATGAAGAGTCTGGTCAAACGATTATCGCAGGTATGGGAGAGCTTCATCTTGAAATTATTGTTGATCGAATGAAACGAGAGTTTGGTGTAGAAGCCAATGTTGGCAAGCCGCAAGTTGCCTACCGTGAAACGATTAGGACCAGCGTCGAACAAGAAGGTAAATATATCAAGCAATCCGGTGGTCGCGGCCAATATGGGCATGTCTGGATTCGTATTGAGCCGAAAGAGGCAGGCACAGGGTATGAGTTTGAAAATGCGATTGTAGGGGGTGCGATTCCCAGAGAATATATCCCTGCAGTAGATAAGGGTATTCAAGAGCAAACAGAGAACGGCGTTATTGCTGGGTTCCCTGTCGTCGATGTCAAAGTGACACTCTTTGATGGTTCCTATCACGATGTGGATTCTAACGAAATGGCTTTCAAAATAGCAGGATCGATGGCATTTAAAGAAGGTGCCAAAAAAGCAAAACCGGTGTTGCTAGAACCTGTTATGAAAGTAGAAGTGGTTACACCAGAAGATTACATGGGTGATGTGATGGGTGACCTGAGTCGGCGCAGAGGATTGGTGCAAGGTATGGAAGATGGACCTTCTGGCAAAGTGGTCCGAGCAGAAGTTCCGCTGGGTGAAATGTTTGGTTATGCAACCGATCTTCGCTCCATGACGCAGGGACGAGCCACTTACACCATGGAGTTTTCAAAGTATAACGAGGCACCTGCCAGCATTGCCGAACAAGTAATGAGTAAAACAACCGCATAAATCATTAGGATTCAATGTTACCACGAACGCGCTGTTGCCG
>JAKBCU010000001.1 GCA_021807565.1 Pseudomonadota bacterium
CAGGTTGGTTGATATGAATTAACATCTGAATCGCGGCATTTAATAATCCTGAAGGATTTGCGATTTTTTTACCGGCAATATCGGGCGCTGAACCATGAATCGCTTCAAACAGCGCCACATGATTGCCCACGTTGGCAGAACCGGCTAGCCCAACAGAGCCCGCAATTTGAGCGGCCACATCGGATAAAATATCGCCGTATAAATTGGATGTGACGATGACATCAAATCGTTCTGGGTTGGCGGCTACTAATGCAGTGCCAATATCAATAATAAAATGTTCTGTTTGAATATCAGGGTATTCTTTAGCAATTTCATTAAAGACATGATGAAAAATACCATCGGTCATTTTCATAATATTGTCTTTTGTTAGACAAGTGACTTTTTTTCGATTGAATTTTTTAGCATATTCAAACGCATAATGCACAATGCGTTCGCAACCTGGACGTGTGACTAATTTTAAACATTGATACACTTCATCTGTTTGTCTATGTTCAATCCCAGCATACGTGCCTTCTTCATTTTCACGAATAATCACTAAATTCATGTTGGGATGCTTGGTGGCGACATAAGGGGCATACGCAATACAGGGACGTACATTAGCAAATAGCCCTAACGTTTTGCGCAAGGTAACATTTAAACTTTTATAACCGCCACCTTGAGGCGTGGTAATAGGCCCTTTAAGCAAAATTTTGGTGCGTTTCAATGATTCCCATGCGCTATCCGGAATGCCTGATGTAAAGCCTTGCAAATAAACTTGTTGGCCAATGTCAATTCGTTCAGAATCAATTTCTGTGTTCGCAGCCGTTAAAATGCGTAATGTGGCACTCATGATTTCGGGCCCAATACCATCACCATAGGCAACTGTAATCGGAGTTTTAACAGCCATTCTATGCATTCCTTAGTGAGCGTGCACAAGTTGTTCTGCTGGGACAATCTGTTCTATGACTTTCTCCATTTGCATGGAACGCGATCCCTTAACCAATATGATTATATCCTGGGTTAAAACTATTTTGATAGCAGCAATTAATTTATTTAGATCGGTAAAGTGACGTGCGTCTTCACCAAAGGCTTCACTCGCTGCACGTGATAGTTCGCCATAGGTGAATAAAACATCAATTCCTGCTGCCAGCATCTGTTTACCCGCTGCTCTATGTAAGATTACTGCATTGGGTCCTAACTCCTTCATGTCTCCTAATACTAATAGTTTTTTTGCAGAATAACTGGCTAATGTATCGATGCTTGCTTGTAACGAAAAAGGGTTCGCATTATAGGTGTCATCAATGACCAAAACCTGATGGGGGAGCTGGTAGGGTTGCATGCGACCGGGAGCAGGTTTGACTTGTTCTAAACCTGTTTTAATGGCGGCGGGGTTGATATGTAGCGCCTCCGCAGCGGCGGCGGCCGCTAATGCATTCAATTGATTATGCCGTCCTAATAGCGATAGGGTAACAGGTATCGTTTTCTGACAAATTTTTAAAATCATTTTATTTGAATCAATCCGTTGAGCATTAACGGTCGAGGACGATGTCAAGCCAAAGGTAAGATAGGTTCGAGTACCGATTAAACCTAACCAATAGTCAAAAAAAGCATCATCTTGATTTAAAATGGCTATGCCATTAGGATGCAAGCCTAAAAAAATTTCGCCTTTGGCTTTAGCCACCCCTGCTACATCGCCGAGACCTTCAAGATGCGCAGCTCCCGCATTATTAATGATGGCAATATTGGGTTTTGCGAGATGAGTCAAATAAGCAATTTCACCCAAGTGATTCATACCCATCTCTAACACGGCATAACGGTGATGTTCATTTAAACGTAATAAATTCAGTGGTAGACCAATATGATTATTGAGATTACCTTTTGTTGCTAATACCCGTGTGGAATCATTGTCGCAAGCAGCTGCCAAAATGGAGGCAAGCATATTTTTTACTGTCGTTTTGCCGTTGCTGCCAGTTAGTACGGTCACTGGAATAGAAAAACGACTGCGCCAATGGGCTGCGATTTTTCCGAGTGCAAGCACAGAATCTGGCACAACTAATTGTGGGAGAGGGACATCCATGGGTGTTTCTACAATCGCAGCGACGGCACCCTGAGATAAAGCTTGATTCAGAAACTGATGGCCATCAAATTTTTCTCCTTTAATTGCAATAAACAGATTGCCGGGAGAAACATGACGCGAATCAATGCTCACGCCTTCGAAATGAGAATTCTTCTGTAAAGATGAAATGGCCAATAGATCGGCAATCTCATTGATAGATAATTTAATCATATTTTCCTAGGATTCCTTGGTATAAATGATCATTTATTGAGCTCAAAATTTAACTCGGTTCAAAATTCTATCACCTTTTTTGCTAACTACAAGATAGTTAACGATTAATATTATCTTAACTCAAAATTGTTAGCATTATGATGTAAAAGTTAAGTAATTAGCATTTTTTATTCAAAATAAATCCTACTAAACTAGGGGGTTGCTATGAAGATGCGTAATGTATTTAATTCTTGTCAAAAAGGGTTTGGTTACTTTAGTGTTACAACGGGTGCAATGAGTTTGCTCTTTGCCCTGATTGCTGTTTTTACCGGTGGCATCTCTTTGTTAATTTCAGTTCCTATTTCAATCGGCGTAGGCATAGTATGCGGTTCTTTCGGAGCCCGATCCACGTTAGATGAATTGAAAGAAATTGAACAGTCTAGGGAGGTTGAGCTGCAACTCAAGGAACAGGAACGCTTAGATCACCAGGCGGAAACTCAAGCTATCGATCATATCCAAAAAAATTTAGATGCGATTAGTCATGAAATGAAAGAGTATGAGCAGGATAGGATTTCATACGCTCATAAAACACAAGAGAAAAGGCTCAATACCAATGGTATCCTCTCGGTTGTTGAAAAAATGCCCAGTGTCTCCATCCCTGCAAATGATGATCGTTATGCGAAAGATAGAACAGAAGTGAAAGTCATTTGCGAACAAAATCAGGTCAATCCATCTATCCGTCCTGTCATCACTAGGCCTGCCGATTCTGAAAAGATAGTTTCATGTTGTTCGTTTAAGCCAACACCTTTTGTTCGAGGGGACCAATAGTCACTGAGTTAACATGACTGCAGGTAGGGACACCTGCTCATGACACTGGGTTTAAATAGAAAAATGTGATAGAATCCGCTTGCTATTTGTTCATCAAACACCGATGATGTGAGCCGAGCAAATGCTTTTTAAGTTGATCATTACCAATACTTCCTGCCCCTTAAGCTCTATTCTGGCAGGATAACTGCCTGAAGTGATTCTAGTATTATAGTTGGCGATGACCTATATATTAACGCCAGCTATGGTCCGATCTATTCCTTCGCATGATGCGAATGCCGATTTGTGTAGCTTGCCATTTTTGAGGAACATGATTGTGACATTCGCGCAACTGAATTTAAATCCTAATATTTTTAAAGCGATAGATATTTGCGGCTATACAAAACCTACCCCCATTCAAGCACGGTCGATCCCGGATATTTTGGCAGGTAAGGATTTGGTAGCTTCCGCACAAACGGGAACAGGAAAAACAGCAGCATTTATATTACCCGCATTGCACAAAGTCAGTTTAGGAAAATCAACACAAAAACCACGTATTTTAATTTTGACTCCTACGCGTGAATTAGCAAACCAGATTACCGATGCCGTTGGAAAATATGGCAAATTCATGCAATGTCGAGTAGCGAGTTTAGTCGGTGGCATGCCCTATCGTCAGCAGCTTCGCAAACTATCCAAACCGGTTGATATTATTGTTGCAACACCGGGTCGGCTGATGGATCATATGTCGAATCATCGTTTGGATTTGTCGAGCATTGAAATGTTGATCTTAGATGAAGCAGATCGGATGCTCGATATGGGCTTTATTGACGATGTAAAAGACATTGCAAAAATGACTCCACCGAGTCGACAAACCTTATTATTCAGTGCAACCGTTGATGATAGATTGTCTCAAGTGATACGAAATTTATTAAAAAACCCAATCCACATTAATTTGTCGCATGAAAAAATGTCGCCTGCTCAAATTAAGCAAGAATTCTATATGGTCGATAATGCAAAACATAAAGAGCAATTACTGCAATATTTTCTGGATAATGAAAAAGTATTTAAAGCCATTATTTTTTCTGCAACGAAATCTAACGCCGACAAATTAGCAAGGGATTTATGCAATCAAGATTTTCCTGCAGCAGCATTACACGGTGATTTAAAACAAAGTTTACGTAATAGAACAATTGATCAGCTAAAGCGCGGGAAAATTCAATTTCTTGTCGCAACGGATGTGGCTGCTAGAGGAATTGATATTAATGATATTACTCATGTGATTAATTACGATTTGCCGAAATTTTCGGAAGATTATGTGCATCGAATTGGCCGAACCGGTCGGGCAGGAAAAACGGGGATTGCTATTTCTTTTTCAACGTTTGCTGAAGCAAAGCATTTACACAAGATAGAACGTTATGTTGGGCAGAAATTTTCTCTGTCGACTGTACCCGGTTTAGAGCCACGTCAGCGGTTACAATCTCGTTCAGACCATTCCCAAGGTAAAAAAAATGAGGGTAAACCACGAGGTGATTTCAAACAGAAAAGCGATAGAAAGTATAGAGCTTCTGAAGGAGGATTCAAAAAGCGAGAAGGCAGATCTTTTGAGGCGCCTAAAGGATCAGGGGGGTTTAAAAAACGCAGCAAGAGATCATTTAAGCCCTCCAATGGGCAGGTGGATTTTAAACATCGTGAGAATAAATCAGCTAGCTTTAAAAAACGTGACAATTAGATACAAAATAGCGGTATCTGTTAAGGTTTCTTTAAGATAGATGTTCTATTTTTAGTGACATGAACTCGTGAAAATAAAAGATACAGGGTTCGATGTATAAACAATTTCATGCAGAGGAGGTTGTGTTGTTTTTAGTGATTTTATCGGTAGCGAAAACATATAAATCCGCCTAAATTTATGTGTTTTTGTCCCGATGAAATCATTAGAGACAATGTCTAAACAGGCCCTTAGTCGTACTTAAACCCTAATCGTTCAAAATGACCTTCCAGTTCATCAATGTTATTAAAACGTATTTTGACATAGCCGCCGCCGCGATCCTCGCAGTCAATGTTAACTTGATTGCCCAAATGGTCGGATAACGCTGTTTCGAGGCGTTTGATATTAGGGTCACCATAGGGATCCTGTGTTGGCATTGGGGCAGCTATTTTTTTGGCTTCTAATTCGATTTTTCGAACGCTCCAATTTTTTTCTATACAACGGGCAGCCAAAGCATATTGATGTTCAGTTGGTATGCCGGCAAGAATTTTACCGTGACTTTCTGACAATTGACCCAACATTAATAACTCCTGCACTCGCCTATCCAGTTTTAACAACCGCAGTGAATTAGTAATCGCAGCACGTGATTTTCCAACCGTTGCAGCCACTTCTTCATGCAGATAGTGAAATTCAGTAATCAAACGTTGGTAGGCCTGTGCTTCTTCAATGGGGTTTAAATCCGCTCGGTTAATGTTTTCAATGATGGTCGCTTGTAGTGCTTGCTCATCCGTGTAGTGACTAATCAGGCAGCTGACTTCATTGATACCAGCCAATTGAGCCGCTCGCCAACGTCTTTCTCCAGCAATAATTTCATATGCACCAGAGGGTAAGGGACGTACTACAATGGGTTGTAATAAACCGCCTGTCGTTTTGATAGAAGTGGCCAACTCTTGCAATTGCTCCTGATCAAAATGACGTCGTGGTTGATAGTTACCTCGAACCAGTTGGTCTATCGATAGTTGTTGCAATATGGGTTTGGTTTTAGTCATCACGTTGATTGATACCTTGAACCTTTCGGGTGAGTATATCAGTTCTCTAATCAACGGACGAATTAAAAAAGTGTCATCCACATTAGAATCGGTGATACGGATGGTGTTGCAATATGCTTATGGCGCGATAGAGCTGTTCTGCAAGAATCACTCTTACCAATGGATGTGGTAACGTCAAGGGTGAAAGAGACCATTGGACGTGTGCTTTTTGCAGGCAAGTAGGTGAGAGTCCATCGGGGCCGCCAATGATCCAATCAATGGATCGGCCTTCGGTTTGCCAATTCTGTAATTGATGGGCAAGTTGCTCGGTACTTCTTAATTTTCCTTGCCTATCAAGCGCTACAACGACATGGTTCGGCTTAATGGCGGCAATAATTTTTTCGCTTTCCCGTTCAATCAATCGAGCGATATCCGAACCTTTTGTTCGTTTTTCCAGGGTAATTTCGCATAACTGTAACTGGAAACCTGAGCCAATGCGTTTCGCATAGTCTTGAAAGCCGAGAGTAACCCATGCGGGCATTTTATGGCCCACTGCAATAATGCGCATCAACATGTCAAGAGTGATTTTCGCGACGTATTTTAATCGGTTCCCACAAATCTTCGAGGTGATAAAATTCACGCATGGTAGGCAACATCACATGCACTATCACGTCCGCCAAGTCGACAATGACCCATTCCCCTTCTTTTTCACCTTCAGTCTTAATATAATGAGCCTGGTGTTGTTTGGCTAGTTTCACCACATTATCAGCAAGTGATTTGACATGACGTGTAGAGCGTCCGCTACAAATAATCATGATATCCGTAATCGATGTCATTTCATGTACATCCAATGTAACAACGTCAATGGCTTTTAAGTCCTTTAAAGCGGTAAGTGCAAGCTGTTTTAATTCTTCAGTTTTCATTCCTCATTTCCACATGGCATTATCAAAAAAATATTATAGCCGACTAATGCTATAGACTCCATGTTGCTGGATATAGTCATATACCGTATCGGGTAACAGATAGCGAGGATTTTTGTCAGCAGCAATCATTTTTCGAATGTCAGTTGCTGAAATATCTAACGCCGTGACGGGATGCAACACGATACTGCCGGCTGGTTTTTCATGCAAGTGTGCAACAGTGTGTGTCAGCCGTTCTTTTAATAAATCAGCTACCACACCCGTAGAAGGCAATTGATAGCAAGGTCTATGGACGACAATTAAGTGTGCCAGTTCTAAGATTGCTTGCCAACGATGCCAACTTGGAAAGCCCAGCAAGGCGTCGATACCGATGATTAAACAAAAGGGGATATTAGAATACGCTAGACGCAAGTTTTCTAATGTATCAATGGTATAAGAAGGTCCTTGACGCCGAATTTCACTGTCATCCACCGTGAGAGCCGGCTCGTTTGCTATGGCACATTTCAACATGGCCAGACGCTGTTCAGGTGAGGCAATGGGTCGTTTGCGATGAACAGGCTGCGAACAAGGCACCAGCCTTATTTCTGCTAAATCTAAGGCTTGATAGAGTTCTAGCGCTGTGCGCAAATGGCCAAAATGGATAGGATCAAACGTGCCACCCAAAATACCTATTGCTCGTTGCTTAGGATGCATAATGCCTCACCCTCTGAATACCGTTCTATTATAGCATTACCTGTCAGTTTAAGGATAAATTGTTCTAATTCATTCCAAATATCGCCGAGTTGCGCCCCCTTGATAATACGATCTAGTTTGGCGGCAGTCAGTAAAAATGCCCAACACTGCTCTACCGAATGTTGTTTAATAAAAGCGCGTACCGATGCTTGACGTTTCTCCCAAATTCGAAACTGGTTAAAAAGTGAGCTTAATGGAATGCCTTGTTGGGTTTGTTTTATGATATCTGCCATGATTCTTAATTCGCGCGCGATGGCCCATAAAATCAAAGTGGGTTCAGTGTGCTCTGCGGCGAGGGCTTGCAAGATACGTAGTGATCGTTTGCTGTTTCCTATCAAAATACTCTCTATTAAATCAAATACCGAAAAATGAGCATCATCTTCCAGAATATGGGTTATCAGTGTGTCATCAACGATGCCATTCGGGTTTAGTAGAGCGAGCTTCTCTAGCGTTTGCACAGCTGCAATTAAGTTGCCCTCGGTATGTGTCGCTAAATAATTCGCGGCTTCTTTGGAGAGCTGCAGATTATTTTTTTTGCCGCGCTGAATTAACCATGCCGGAAGCTGTTCTAAGCTAATAGGCCAAACTTGAATGGTGACGCCTTTTTTTTCAATGGTTTTGTACCAAGCAGTCGCCTGACTTTTTGCATCTAATTTGTTAGTTTGGATAATGAGAAGGGTGTCCTCTACAGAATTTTCTGCATACTGTTGTAATGCCTTATTATTGGCTTGATTCGATTTTGCATGTCTTAAATCCAGTTCTAATATTTGTTTATTTGAAAAAAGAGAAAGCATATGGGCGGATGCTAATAAACTATGTCCCCATTCTGTTGTCGTGTCGGTATCGATGCGGTTGCGTTCAATAAACCCTGCACGATGGGCAGCTTTACGAATGAGATCGATCGCTTCTTGAATGAGTAGTAATTCATCCCCGCTTAGTAAATACATGGGCGCTAGTGTTTTTGCGAGATGTGACTCAAGATTGTGGTAGGCAAGTTTCATAGGGACGATGCGTGTTTGGTTAACATCCGTGTCGTGTCACGTGATGCCAGATAGTTTGCAATATCATATACAATCGCAAGCCACATTTGTTGATAGACACTTTGCGCTTCATTGCTTCCGCCTAAAATTTGGTTTGATTGAATGGGTAAGCTGCGTATTTCACTGACAGATTGTTTTGGGACTAGTATGTTTCCTTTTATATCAGTGAGCTGAAAAGTCACTTTTACAATTAAATTATATTGGCGGCTTTGTTGATTACTACTGACACTTAATAATTGTTGCGATTCTGATTCTTCAAGAATATCAAGAATAATGCTGGCTTGTTCAGGTGATGAAGCGACCGTAATACCAGACATTTTGAAATAATCGCGCAAATTCCGTGCCAATGCGTTATAAGGCGCTGCTGTTTTGATATAAGGGTGATGCAGCGGTGCTGCCAGTACAACAGGTTGTCGAAGCTGAAATCCGCAACTGGTCATACTGATAGCCATTAATAAGTATACGAATGCATGCCGCATTACTTATCCTCCGTGACAATATTCACTAGTCTACCTTGTACCGTAATAATTTTTTTAATGATTTTATCTGCAATGCTTTGCTGGATTTTAGTGTTGCTCGTTACGATCTCCTGAATGGTTTTATCGTCGGCATGGGTTGGGACTGTAACATGTCCGCGCAATTTCCCATTAATTTGCACAACCATGTTGATTTGATCAACCGTCACAGCAAGCGCGCTGATTTTTTTAGGCCACGGTGCATCAATGAGCAACCCGGGATAACCTAAATTATGCCATAGCTGATGAGTGATGTGGGGTGCAATCGGTGCAAGCAAACGCAATAAAATGCTCATTCCGTGATGTAGAATCATGTCTTGCACAGTAGAATCCGCATGTTCAATGTCAGGTATTTTAATCAATAAATTAAAGAGTTTCATGCAGCCTGACACTACGGTATTGAGTTGCAATCTTTCATAATCATAACGTATTTGTTGAATGATCTCTTGCAGTTGTTGTAATGACTCGCGTTGTTTTGCATTGAGTGTCGTTAAATCAATTTGAATGGAGTCTACATTAACCCGTGTGTTTTGGTTGATTAAAAGGGGGTGTATGTCATAAGCGAATGTCCATAGCCGTTTTAAAAATCGATGTGAGCCTTCAACACCGCTATCCGACCATTCTAAACTTTGTTCAGGGGGTGCCGCAAAAATAATAAATAATCGAACTGTGTCTGCACCAAAGCGTTCTATTAAAGGTTGCGGATCTACGGTATTACCTTTAGATTTTGACATCTTAATCCCTTGGTTTAATACCATTCCTTGCGTTAATAGCCGTGTAAAGGGCTCATTCGTATTCACCAACCCTTCATCGCGCATCGCTTTATGAATAAATCTTGCATACAGTAAATGCATGACAGCATGCTCGATGCCGCCAATATATTGATCGACAGGTAACCAATAGTTGGCACGACCGTCTAGCATAGCATTGTCTTGCTTTTTACAGGCAAAGCGTGCGTAATACCAAGAGGATTCGAAGAAGGTGTCGAACGTATCCATTTCCCGTTCAGCAGAACTGCCGCAGGTTGGACAGGTAGTTTGGTAAAAGGCAGGCATGGTTTTTAGTGGAGAAGTCACACCCGTGAAAGCCACATCTTGCGGTAATAATACCGGTAAGTCTTTATCAGGTACGGCCACAGGACCGCAGTGAGCACAGTGAATAATAGGGATGGGCGTACCCCAATAGCGTTGTCTGGAGATACCCCAATCGCGCAAGCGAAAGTTTACACGAAGTGTGCCAATGCCTTGTTTTTCCAATGTATGAGCAATAGTCAGTGCTGCCACATTGGAGTTTTGTCCTGTAAATTGCCCTGATGCAACGAGGATACCGGGTTGCGTGTAAGCGGCTTTTGTGAAATCCCACTCTGTTTTATCCATCGGTTCTATGACTGGCTGAATCGGTAGTTGATAGAGTTGAGCAAATTCAAAATCACGTTGATCGTGGGCTGGAACGGACATCACGGCACCGGAACCATACTCCATGAGCACAAAATTGGCGACCCAGATGGGCAATTTTTCTCCGGTGATGGGATGAAGCGCATATAATCCGGTAGGAACACCACGTTTTTCAAGTGTGGCAAAATCGGCTTCTGCTACTTTCACATGACGGCATTCGTTTAAAAAAGTGTGTAGCGTTGGATTCTGTTCTGCTGCCTGTTTTGCAATGGGATGTTGTGGTGCGATGGCAATATAGGTCACGCCAAATAGTGTATCAGGACGTGTCGTAAAAATACTTAATTGCTGTGAGCCGTCTACCAGATTAAACCTAACATCGACACCTTCAGAACGACCTATCCAATTACGTTGCATGGTTTTGACTTGTTCTGGCCACAAAGGCAGTTTGTCCAAGTCCGCTAATAATTCATCTGCATAAGCCGTAATTTTGAAAAACCACTGAGGAATGTCGCGTCTTTCTACTAAAGCACCAGAACGCCAACCTCGGCCATTTACCACTTGTTCATTGGCCAAGACCGTTTGATCCACTGGATCCCAATTGACTTCCGTATTTTTTTTATAAACCAACCCTTTTTGATATAACTTAAGAAAAAACCATTGTTCCCAACGGTAATAAGCCGGGTCACAGGTAGTGATTTCACGACTCCAATCATAAGCAAAGCCTAATCGCATGAATTGCTTGCGCATATGAGCGATATTTTGATAAGTCCATTCTGCAGGAGGCACATTACGTTGGATGGCTGCATTTTCAGCAGGAAGACCAAACGCATCCCAACCCATTGGCTGCAATACATTTTTTCCCAGCATTCGCTGATAGCGTGAAACGACATCGCCAAGCGTATAGTTACGTACGTGTCCCATGTGTAGTTGTCCGCTTGGATAAGGAAACATCGTCAGACAATAAAATTTTTCTTTATTTAAGTTTTCCGTTGTCTGAAAACAGTCATGCTCATTCCAATAGTGTTGGGCATTGATTTCTATTTGTTGTGGATTATATTGCGCTTCCATAAAATTCTCTCAAAATAATTGATGTTGTCTTTTTTGCCTCATTTTGGCCAGATATAAACATAGCATCAGGATGGCAAAAAGGGGGAACAATCCCATTTTTTGCCAAGGAGTCTTGCCTTGCATGGGTTGCACCTGATCGGTTAATACATAGGCTTGATGGATAGGCGCGGCCGATTTCACGCTTCCATTGGCCTCTATAATAGCAGTAATCCCATCATTTGACACAAATAAGACGGGTTTTCTCATTTCAATGGCGCGCATTCTAGCCGCTTCTAAATGCTGTGGTTCTGCAGTCGAATGACCAAACCAAGCATCGTTGCTGACTGTCAACAAGACATTGGCGTTGCCATCTGCTAAGCGAACTTGTTCGGGAAAAACAATTTCATAACAAATGAAAGTCGATAGGTTGATGTTTCCTGCTTTTAAAGGATGAGAAGGCGCTGTGCCCGGTACAAACGTTGACATTGGAACATGTAAAAAATCCAGCATCCGATTCAATAAAGATTGAAAAGGAACGTATTCGCCAAAAGGCACTAAGCGTTTTTTTAAGTAAAAGTCTTTTTTTTCACCGAGTAGCATGACTGCATTGTAATAGGAATCGGTTCCTTCGATATGAATGGGAATACCCGTGATAAAACTCGTATGAGTTTCTTTTGCCTTATCTTCTAATGAGTGAATCAGGGGTTCAATGTGTTGCATCGGAATCGGTAAGGCGGATTCTGGCCAAACAATCATAGCGCTATCCCAATGTGTCTTGGTTAAATCGACATAACGATCCAGAGTAAACTGCAAGCTTTCAGGAGACCATTTGAGTGCTTGAGGAATATTGCCTTGAACTAAGCTCACTTGGATGGGAGGGCCATAGGGTTTTGTCCAACTCACAAAACTGAGAACGCTACCTGTCATCCAAATGAATACCAGGATGAGAAAATTCACGTACATGGGTTGATAGGCTGTTCTTTTCATTTGTATCAACGCATTCAATAACAAACCACTGCTTAAGATCACTAGAAAGGAAACACCCAATACACTCAGTATGGGAGCAAAGCCTTGTAGTGGTGAATTGACTTGACTCTCACCAATGAGTAGCCATGGAAAACCCGTTAATACCCAACTTCTTAGCCATTCAGAGAGGACCCATAAGGCAGGAAAGGCGCAGAGTAACTGAGTTGAGTTGTTAGCGGGAAAAAATCGACGTAAAAAATAACTGGTTCCTGCAGGGAATAATGCCAGTATGGCAATGAAACTCGCGGTAATGAGCCCTGCTAACCACATGGAAACATTGCCAAAGGTGTGGATGCTGATAAAAATCCAATATACGCCCGTGCCAAACCATCCCATTCCATATAGCCAGCCTCGAACAAAAGCTGTTCCAGGTGAGGCTTTTAAAATCAAAAAAAGGAGTAGAGCAGGTGAGAGCACCGCAAGGGGAAAGATACTAAAGGGGGCAAAAGCCAGTGTGAGTGCTATGCCGGCCAATAGACATAAGGTATTTTTTACCAGCTGATGGACAGGAAAAATCAATGTGAATGTCATGGCAAATCATTTTATAAAAATGCCAGTGTAACGGAAAATATTTTCTTGAGCTAATGGTTATTTTTTGTTAGGGTTGTTTGATGCAAGCTTAATCATGAAGATAAAGCCTCAGCAATTCATCGTAGGATGCCAAGAGCAATCCTTTTTTAGCAAGAAATCACGATAGGACATCAGATTCCGCTCTATAAATTCCGAAAACAGAAAGGAATTGGTTGGTATTTCTTTTGCGGCTGGCAAAAGACATCTCAACAAATCCAGATATTAATCTATTTTGAAGGAGATCACTTCATGAAGCAAAGGCTAAAGCCATTGGGAGTGAGTTTGTGTCTATTAAGCATGGTTTCAACAGAGGCATTTGCAACAGATTCAGCAACATCAGAAAATATTATTTCTTCACGTACACAGCATTTGGAGGCTCAACTGAATCAGCTGCAAGCAGAAGTGGCTTCTTTAAAACGTCAAGTGCAATCTGAAAAAAAGGCATCGAACAACAAGAAAACAACACAGCATGTTACACCGACTCATACCGAGATTTCGCCTAAAACGACAACAGTGGGGTCAAAAAACACGCCCACACTCACTGATGAACCGAATTATTTTCCAATTGATCTTGATGTTCCAGGTCAATCCTTTGTGTCAAGCGGCCCTTATCTTGGCATCCCATTGCAATATTCTGGGTCTAACTTAATTATCAATAATCCTAGCGTCGATCAAGACGTTGCATTGTTGAATATCCGAAAAGGCATTCACAATCGGTTGGAAGCGTTGGGTGTGAAAGAAGAAGACGATCACGCTCACGTATTACTCAGCGGAATTGTTGAAGGTCAAGCCATGTATAAGCAAATCGGTGGCGGCCCTGACTCCACAGGAATCGATTTAACAAGTGCCGGTTTAGATGCCTATATTTTAGGTCCTAGCAGTTGGATTTCTTCACTCATTGCATTGTCTTATGATAATAATTTGGGTTCCAACAGTGGTTCATTTAATTCAAACTCGCGTGTGCAAAACTCACGAACTTTTATTAACCAAGCGTTTGTTACGATTGGTAATTTCACTCATTCGCCATTCTATGGTACGTTTGGGCAGTTTTATGTGCCGTTTGGTACGTATAGTTCCAACATGGTAAGCAGTCCTTTAACCAAATTAATGGCGAGAACGAAAGCAAGAGCCATTGTGTTTGGTTATCAACAGCAATCAACGAATGCATTTTATGGTTCAACCTATATTTTTCAGGGTGACACTTACACGGGATCAACCAGTACCGTCAATAATGGTGGTATCAATTTAGGTTATCGTTTCAAGAAATCTGACAATGTCTCTGGCAATATTGGCGGTGGTATTATCGCAAACCTAGCGGATTCTGTTGGGATGCAAGATACAGGTTATACCAATCCACAGTTTGGGGGGTTTGGTGGTATTGGTGGTTCGGGTAGCGAACAAATCGTGCATCGTGTGGCAGCGTATGATCTCCGTGCCTTGATTTCGTTGTACCACTTCGACATTCTTGCAGAATATATTACAGCAGCACAATCCTTTAGTGCGAATGATCTTACTATGAATGGCAGCGGTGCTTTGCCGCAAGCATTGAATGCGGAAGTGGCTTACTCGTTTGAAGTCTTCACCAAGCCAACGTCTATTGCTGTGGGTTATGGTATGGCAAAAGATGTGTTAGCGTTGGGCATACCAAAACAGCGTTATTCATTTGTCGTGAATACATCGATCTGGAAAGATACATTACAAAGTTTAGAATTGCGTCATGATGTGAATTATCGCACCAGTGATAGCGCAACAGGTTCGGTGACGTCTTCACGCACGTTAACCTATGGCGTGGGTCAACCGAATAACATTATTACCGCACAGTTTGATGTGTATTTCTGAGATCTAAGGGAGCGTTTTAGGGTTATATTGGCATAAGTCGTTGATCAAGCAATCGGGACAATGCGGTTTTCTCGCAGTACAAGTATAGCGACCATGAAGAATTAACCAGTGATGCGCTCCTTGTAGAAATTCCTTGGGGATAACGGCCATTAATTGTTTTTCAATTTGTTCAGGTGTAGTGCCTTTTGCTAAACCGATGCGTTGAGCCACTCGAAAAATATGGGTATCGACGGCAATGGTGGGTTCGCCAAAGCATGTATTTAAGATGACATTCGCCGTTTTGCGGCCTACACCGGCCAAGGCTTCTAGTGCCTCTCGTGTATGAGGGACGTTAGAGTGATAGCGATCGATCAATAGATTGCAGGTGGTAAGGATGTTTTTTGCTTTAGTATTAAATAACCCAATGGTTTTAATGTATTTTTTTAATTTTTTCTCACCTAGGGCCAGTATTTGCTCGGGCGTATTGGCGACTTTAAAAAGTACTTGAGTGGCTTTATTAACAGAAATATCAGTTGTTCGCGCAGATAAGATGACGGCAATTAATAGCTCAAAAGGGCTATGGTAAATGAGTTCGGTGCTTGGATGAGGGTTAGCACGTTGGAATCGGGCAAAAATGTCATGGATCTTTTTGGCATTCATTCAATAATGGGCAACTTGGCATTCATTCAATAATGGGCAACAAAAAAACATTCTCATCCCGTCATTTTACAGTATAATGCCATCCCAACACAGTCATTTTACAAACAAAAACGAGTGTCTTAACCATGCCAGATCAAACCCCTTATATTAGCGTTGTCATTCCCGTTTATAATGAACAGGAGACGCTTGAAGAACTCTATACTCGATTGACATCAGCACTCGATCAACTCGATAAACCGTATGAGATCATTTTGACAAACGATGGAAGTGCAGATCGTTCGAGCGAATTATTGCAACAACTCCATCAACGTCGGCCGTCGCAGATTCGAGTGATTGAATTTAATGGTAACTTTGGCCAGCACATGGCAATTATGGCCGGTTTTGAGCGTGTGAAAGGAGAGATTATCATTACAATGGATGCCGATTTACAAAACCCACCAGAAGAAATTGGTAAATTAGTCGCTGCCATTGAAGCGGGTCACGATGTTGTGAATACACATCGACTAGGCAGACAAGATAATCAGTGGCGGATTTGGGTTTCAAAAATGCATAATAAAGCTCGTGCTTGGATGATGCCAAAACTGAAAATGGAAGATGAAGGTTGTATGTTGCGTGCTTATCGACGACATATTGTCGATCTCATGGCATCGACGGGAGAATCCACGACTTTTATACCAGCGCTCGCCTTAAATTATGCAGCCAATCCTACTGAAATTGGGGTATTGCATGAAACGCGTTTTGCCGGTAAATCGAATTATGGTTTTTACAAACTGATTCGTTATAATTTTGATTTGGTGACAGGATTTTCTGTATTTCCCCTGCAAGTATTTACCATGATTGGCATGGTGATTTCGCTGTGTAGTTTTTTATTCGTACTTTTTTTGATTGGCAGACGGTTTATTGTAGGCCCTGAGGTGGAGGGTGTATTTACGCTGTTTGCTGTGATGTTTTTCTTATTAGGTATTGTCTTACTGGGGTTAGGTGTTACAGGTGAGTATGTAGGTCGTATTTATCAAGAAGTCAGAAAGCGGCCTCGTTTTGTCATTCGCAACGTGCTCGAAAAGACAAGGTCGCCTGTTCAGGATGTACCAGTCGAAACAGTTGAGTCATAACGCGAATTCGAATCGTTACGAGTCACTTGCTAAATTCAATTTAACCAGTTTAATTGACGCTATTGCATCAATTAATTTTGCTAATAACCCATTCCCCAGTACATTCATGCTAGTGATAAAAGGATCAAACAATACATAAATAGCAGTCATTAATGAAAGCATTTCTGCAGTAAAGCCAAAACAACTTTCTAAAATGGGCAGCATGACTAAGACGCCACCGCCAGGTACTGCAGCAACAGAAAATTTCGCAGCGACAAAATAACAGACGAATATAAAATAAGAATACAGTGACGGTTCTGCCATTCCATAGCTTTTCATGATGGCATAGGCGAAAATGGGAATCGCAAAACAGTCGCCAAGTAAATGAATGTTGACAGTAGCGGGGATAATGGAGCGTGCTAAGTCTTTATGGTGTGCATTGCTTTGTGCGCCCGCAATGGTAAGCGGCATCGCTGCTGCGCTAGACATAGTACTAAAACCGGCAAGTGCTGCGGGTAATAGGTTTTTGATGCAACGCCAAGTATTTGATAAGTTAAAACGATTCAGCACTGCATAAAGAAATCCAATATACACAAGCAGTGAAATGCCAATGAGGGCAAAAATCGTTGTATAATCTCTGAAAATAATTTGCATCACGCCGTCATAATGCAGCTTGATCACAAATCCTGTGATAAATAGTGGGATTAAGTAGGCAAAACTATCGAGTAGTTTTAATACAAGACGATCCAATTTATCCGCCACCTCATGAACGAAAGGGCTATTCAATTTGCCAAGCAGAATACCAAGCAGGATGCCGCCTAACATGGCTTTATCATTGGCAATGAGCCGTGGAAACTGAAATGACCACTGCGGTAATAATTCTTTCGTGCCATGGGGTTGAATCAACGATAAATCAAGATGATAGGCTAATTCACCCATATAATGACTTAAGAACGTCGATATAAAATTGGCGGCGCACACGCAGGCTAATATTAGCAAGATCACTTTAGAAGCACTGTTTGACAAGTGAATCATAGTCTTAAACAGTAAACCGAAAATAATAAAGGGTAACAAAAAAATGATCAATGATTTGATCGTCAAACTGATGCCGTACAATATTTGTTTAATAGGATCTGGGATAAAGGGATTGAGTAGTATAACCCCTGCAATAATTAGCATTAAGACTAATGGCATCTTGCGAAACATGTACACATTCCTCGTTTTAATAAGTATATAAATCAGTAGGGCGCTGGATACACTCGGCATGACCATTCAATTGACTGATGAGCGACTCGACTTTGCCATATCAGACTAGATTAGATGAAGTGAGAGCATACCCACTGACGAATTTCGAATTATATCATGTCTAGCGAATAAATCGTTATAACCTTTTATGGGTTATTGTGATATTCCTTGTGTTGTAGCAGGCTGTGTACCCCTGCCGATGGGAGCAGAGGGGCCATTGGTGGTGGACAGGGTTTGAGGTGATGTAGCCGTAGGCGCTGCATGAGGCATGGGCTGTTGAATAGGTAGGTTAGCAGGAATCGATTCATTGGGTGGTATTTCGGGTGGATTCCCTGAAAAAGTGCCAGCAGGTGTTTGAGTCGGTTCAGAAACGCCCGTGGCCGCCGCTGCTGCTTTTTGCGTTTCAAGATCAGGCATGGCAGCGGCGACAGGTGTATTACCCGAAGGGGTTGTTTGAGGGGTGTGCACCGGTACGGATGCTTGTTTTGGTGTAGGTTGAGTTTGACTATACAGAGGAGGGATTTGTGCGACTGTCAATACACCTTCAGCCGCGGGTGGCGTCGTGTCTTCTTTGGCAACTAAGTCACCCGCCCAAGTCGTCATGCTGATCGATATCCCTATCCCGATATGTAAAAAGGTTTTTATGCTCATCCTGGTTACCCTTTAGTGTGTGTTAAGACTCATTCTCTTACCCTACAAGATTTTTCAATTTCGTTCAATCGTATATACCACGTCGGCACCATAATCGATGGTACTGGTTTCAGATTGAATGGCCCAATGTTTTCCGAGTTGATAACGCAGGTTAATAATCATGATGGGATAAAAAAGGCCTGCACTATAGCGAATATATAAGTTAGACGCCAATTGCTTGCCAACCCCAACTGTGGTAGTTGAGACAACCCCATTCGTGTTGGGGTTAAATACTTGTGTCGTTTCAACCGTTAGTTCGTTAATACCCAATTTTTTCTGTAATGAATCTGTCATACTGTCAAACTGCGTTGAATTCGGATGCAAGATCGATAAGGCACTCAACAAAGTACTCACTTGTTGACCTGACACGTGTGATTGCGGATAACCTAACAGTAAGTAGGATAACATATCCCCTTGGCTGAGTGGCGGCGTAGAAAATAAACTTAATAGCGGTTTGTCTAATGTACCTGTGATATGAACCCCTACGACCAATTCATCGGTTCCAACGTAAGTGGGTTGGAATGCGTCGATTGATGTTCCTGTCGGATAAGAAAAATGCATATTACCTTGACTCAAAGCAACGACTTTTATTTTTTTACTGGCTGTTATCATTAAGCCGGGATTGAAGAGATCATTTCCAGTATAAATCAATCGCCCTTTTTCAATTGTTAATACTTGACCATAGGCTTTATAAAGCCCTTTGACTGTATACAGCTCACCGGCGGCAGTGGGGATTCCATCGGGTGTTTTATGAATGGCAAGGTTGCCACGTAGTTCAGTGGTTAACTCATGATGCGTAATTTGAATGTGATCGCCTAAGAGTAGATTGATATCCAGTGCAGTTTTAAAAGGAAGAGAGGGATTTTTTCGGTTAGCATCAACAAAGACAACCTCACTGGGCAACTCCAGGGTGTTATTAAAACCAGTTGGAGAAAGAGTTGCCTTTGGAATCGTAATCTCACCACTGATGGTCAGTAGTTCATTAGCAAAATGTAGCGTCATATTCGGCGAGGCGATGACGTTGTATTGAGCTAAATCAATTGCTGTTAATCCTTGGCCTTTGGCAGTTAACGTGATGGGGAAACCGGGTTGATCAAACAAAACTTGTCCTTGTAGATTGGCAGTGCCATGACCCGATCGAAAATGTCCAGTCAATTGCAGTCGTTTGTTAGTTCCTATGGCGTGTAATTGTATATCAGTTGGGGTAATGCCAAGCGACGGTATTGTCAAACTACCCTGAGACAACGTCATTTCAGCAGATAAAATCGGTGCCGCTATTTTTCCTTCTAATGAAATAATTGTACTTAATTTACCTTGTGGATGATGAAGTTGGGGAATGAGGGTTGTTAAAAAATCCAATTGACGGGTTGTCACATCTAATGTACCTGATACGGGTTGGTTGACATCAGTAAAGCCTGCAAAATGAGGTAATAAGATTTGACCTGTTATTGGGGGAGATTGGTCAAATTGGGCGATGACATGAGTCGTCATACGTTGTTTATTTTCAGAAAGATGGGCTCTGATCGTTAAATTAAATTTTTCCCAGGCATAGTCATTGGTTTTGATTTGCCTTGCCATTAGCGTCAGAGATGACTGAGTATTGGGTTGTAATATCAGGTGTGTTTTTGCTTGTAGATGATGAATACTCAATAAATCGGATAGCCATTTTTTTCCTTCCATTTCCGCATCGATACTCGGTGATGTGAGTGGCCCTTGAATTGTTCCAGATGCCGACAAACTACCGGATAGATTAGGGAATAAGGTTTTTATTTCAGGTATAGTTGCCTGCCAGGTGATATCCCAATTGGATTTTAGTGTCCCATTTAACGTCACAATAGTATTTAAAAAAGGTATGTGAATCATTTGAATGGTGACGTGATTCAAATCGATTTCATGTGGTAATAGTTTTTTAAAAAAAGGAGGAATAGCCGCAGATGGGTTATCTGAATTTTTCGCTGCTCTGTCCAACTGTATATCTGCTTGATCAATAGCAATGAAATCGATGATAGAGTGTCGATGTAATAAAGCCCAGGGTTTCAAAATCAAGCGCAACGAGTGAATCGATATTTTATTTTTTTTATAGGTATAAGCAATATCTTTCAAAGTGATTTCTGAGAATAAGGTTCCTGCTACGCGCCCCATTTTTAATTGACCTGGAATATATCGTGCGGCGATTTGGATATCCACCAGTAAACCCGATGGAGTGAATGCGAGAAAATACACTATTCCTGCCATGATTAGCAGACCACCGAATAACAGATAACGACATAGTCTACGCATCAAAAGTCAGGTCCTATGCTAAATTCAACTCTCAGCGGTTTTCCATGCGTGCTTTCCGCGCGTGCAACATATAACTGTATGGGTCCTATCACAGAATTATAAATAACACCGATTCCATTACCACGACTAAAGGTATCGTTGAAATGATTCGAGGCGGTACCCACATCATAAAACACGGCGGCATGCCAATTGCCTACCACGTGATGTTGGTATTCTACACTGGCCACTTCCAGATAGCGACCGGGCCCAATGCTACTATAGGGATAACCGCGCACACTGCCTAATCCACCGGCAAAAAATCGTAACGTGAGTGGTAAGCGCAATAAATCATTGACAACAGTATAGCCAAGCTCACCACGTACAATGACTCGACTGAATTCCGTTGGGCTCACAATATATTTTCCTTTCAAATCACCTTGAATAAAACTCGTAGAAGAAACGATTTGTTTATTGCTGCCTTGTATATTTAAACTTAATGCACTGCCATGGCGTGGAAAAATGACATTGTCTGCGTGCACACGTGACACAAAAAAACTGGGAAACAAGAGTTCACTGGTTTCGGAGGGTTCATCGATAATGTCATAGTGATCCACTAAATAATTTAAGGCTACATCACTTTGCCAATATCGAATGGTTTTGACATACGCGGCAGATAATTTTTCGGAGGTGCTTTTACCATTTTTTGGAATAAAACGTTGAATATCTGCACCCAATGTATATTGATCCGTTAATGGATTTTTTCCTGGAATGAAATACTTGGCAGCAAGACCTTTTAAGACAGAAGATAATTGTAGTTGTGTTTTTAAATGATGGCCGGTATCTGTCATTCGACGTAATTCAACGCCAATCGTCGCACGAGGTCCAGTAAATGTACCGTAACCCACCCCAACATGATATTGTTCTGATTTCGGCAGGGTAGCAAAAAGGGTAACCGGTACGCGATAGTCCACTATTTGGTTGGTTTCGGGTGTGACAATGACTTGTTGGAAGTAACGACTGTTATCTAAGTCTTGTTGAAATGTCAAAAGGGTGTCGCTAGAAAAGGGCTCGCCTGGTTTGAATTCAATAAAACGTTTTAAGAAGTCAGGCGAAAAAGCAGTTTTGTTAAAAGAGACTTCGCCGAAATAATACCGCATGCCTGTATCGAAGTGTAAAATAATCTTGACGGTATCATGCTGAAGATCAATTTGGATTTCTTTTTGAATTAATTCTGCTTTGAGATAGCCTGAATGGTTAGCTATTTCAAATAATAACGCTTTAGTTTTATTGTAGTCTTCTACCAAAAAAGCTTGACCAGGTTGCAGCGGAAAATGGCGTTGTAACTTTTGAAAAGCGGGTGCAAACTGGCCGGGGCCTGTGAGTTTGAAATCAACCGAGGTAATGCGTAATAGAGGTCCGGGTATCACCTGACAGTGTATGGTCCATTTGTTTTTCTGATGAGTGAGCTGTGAAAAGAGCGTTGCTTTAAAATAACCATACGGTTGTAAGGCTTCTTTGATGTCGGCAGGCGTTTTCTGATAGATGGCTTGAATGTCTTTTTCCGATAAGGGTGCCGGGTAGGATGTTTCCAATAT
Source organism: Pseudomonadota bacterium (assembly GCA_021807565.1). Taxonomy (GTDB): domain Bacteria; phylum Pseudomonadota; class Gammaproteobacteria; order DSM-16500; family DSM-16500; genus JAKBCU01. Next base: position 22,385 of record JAKBCU010000001.1, read on the forward strand.
ATTGAGTTTGGCTTCAATATGGGTTAATGCAGCACCTTTGATCCCATTGATATTGAAAATCACCGTATCAGCATAAGCCGAGGGTACTAGAATCATAAAGCAGATCAAGAACATCCACAGTAATGTAAGGGGCTTTTTATGCATGAAAATTGCTCGTGTGATCCTAACTCTTTATACTGACTAGTAAGACATGGTTAAATAGTGCCAGTATACTAGGATAGGGTTAATATGGAAGGGCTTAAGGTAGGTCACTTTACTCACACAGATGATGGTACTGGCGTATCCGTTTTTTTATTTGATCAAGCAGCGCCGGCTGCTTATGTTCTCTGTGGTTCCTCCCCAGCCACTCGTGAACTCAATACACTTGAGCTGGATGCCAATACTTCAAAAATTGATGGTCTTGCATTTGCCGGGGGCAGCGCATTGGGTTTGGGCGCAGTGGATGGCGTGATGCGTTGGTTCAGACAACAAAAACGCGGTAAAAAAACGCCGTTTGGTCCAGTCCCTATTGTCCCTGCGGCCTGTATTTATGATTTAGGCATCCAATCGGATAGACCTCCTGGGGCAGAAGAAGCCTATCAAGCCTGTCAAACAGCAACCTATCATAACCTAGCCCAAGGTCGTATTGGCGCGGGCACGGGCGCTTCTATTGGTAAACTCATTCCTGGTACTTCGCGTATGAGCGGCGGATGGGGATGTTCTGAAATCACATTAGCCACGGGGTTGCAAGTATTAGCGTATGCTGTTGTCAATGCAGTAGGGGATATTCGTGATTCCCAGGGAACTATTTTGGCAGGTGCGCGGTTACCCGATGGGCATTTTGCGAATTGTGAACAGTATCTATTATCAGGAAAAAGCGAACGTCAAGACTATTCGGATAATACGACATTAGTTGCCGTTTTTACCAATGCTGTTTTTTCTAAAGCGGAATTGAGACGTATTGCTAAAGTGGGTTTGACAGGGATGGCTCGCGCGATTAATCCTGTCTTTACTCGTTACGATGGGGATATTATTTTTTGTGTCTCATTGGGAAATCAAACCGTATCTGAAACAACGGTGAGTGTATGTGCAGCAGAAGCAGTAAGAAGCGCTATCCTTAATGCAGTTAAAGAATCCATCTTACTATGAGAAGGGAATCATGAAGCATCGTGTTGCAGCAATACAAATGACATCAGGGCATAATGTATCTTCCAATCTCATTGCAGCAAAAACATTGATTGCACAAGCCGCTGACAGTGGAGCGAAATTAATTGTTTTGCCAGAAATGTTTGCAGTCATGGGGCTGGATCAAATGGATAAAGTCAATGCTCGTGAAAAGTGGGGGGATGGCCCTATTCAGGAATTTTTACATCATGAGGCAATACAACATAACGTATGGATTGTGGGCGGTACTATCCCTATTGCTGTCGAAGAGGATGCTCATCAAGTGCATGCAGCATGCTTGGTGGTGAATCATCAAGGAGAAGTCGTGGCACGTTACGATAAAATGCATTTGTTCGATGTGCGTCTCGATGCAACTCAAGAAGTTTATTCTGAATCTCGCACTACAACGAGTGGTAGTCAAATTATTGTGATACCCACGCCCTTTGGTAAGCTAGGGTTGGCGGTTTGTTATGATATTCGTTTTCCTGAAATGTTTCGTAACATGCATGAACTGGGTGTTGAGGTGCTTGCCTTACCGGCGGCTTTTACCTTTATCACGGGATCGGTTCATTGGGATATTTTAGTGCGTGCTCGCGCCATTGAAAATCAAATATTTGTCATAGCGGCAGCACAAACAGGAGTTCATCCCAGTGGGAGAAGAACCTATGGTTATAGTATGGTGGTTGATCCATGGGGTGGGGTGAAAGCGTCGTTACCTTATGAGCAAGGTGTGGTACTCGCAGATATTGATCTGGATTATCTTGTCAAAATTAGGAAAGAATTTCCTGTATTGTCTCATCGGAAATTGTGATATATCATTCGGATTCAGTCGTTGAACCGTTGATTGAATGGTTAACGGCTTTAACGGGTGAGTTTTAAGCAAGGAGCGCTTATGAGATACCTTACTATTTTATCTGTGATCGCAGGCATCTTGCTTTCATGTACACAATCTCTTGCTGGTACGACGGACTCCATGGCGGCTCCCAAAGATTGGACGTGGGTAGGTACCATCAGCGTAGGCCCTGCTTGGGAAAGTGCAGGACAAACACAAACCTTTTATTTGACACCCGATATTATAAAAACCTATGCCGCATCGAATATAACACATGCATTAGCAGAGGGTGAGGTTTTTATGGGGATTCAGAAGCAGTTACCCAAGATGTTACAAGGTCAACTGGGGTTGGCCGTCGCTGTGACGAGCAGTGCCAAGCTATCAGGTAATATTTGGGATGATGCAGATCCAACGTTTGATAATTACAGCTATCGCTATCAAATTCAACATACTCGTATTGCGGCGAAAATCAAACTGCTCGCTGATCGAGGCTATTGGGTGATTCCCTGGGTAAGTGCGAGTTTGGGCATTGGGTTTAACCATGCTCATGATTTTCAAAACACACCCTTGCTTTCCGAAGCTGTCACACTGCCCAATTTTGCATCGAATACGCAAACGAGTTTTACTTACACGTTGGGAGCAGGCGTGCAGAAATGGTTAAAACCACACTGGCAACTAGGCGCTGGATATGAATTTGCCGATTGGGGACAAAGTCAATTGGGTCGTGCATCAGGGCAAACGTTGAACTCAGGCTTGCATTTAAATCATCTGTATACCAGTGGCGTGATAGTTAACTTAACGTATCTTGCATGAGGAATTAAGGTGATGGAAAGGATTCGATGGATTCAACATACAATATGGATGTTGTGATTGACCCTTATCGGCGTATCCTACGCTATACGTCCGAACACCTGCACCATGGTTGGCTGTTTTTCTTTTGATTTTGAGCGGATCATGGTTTGTTAAGGCTTTATTGACGACAAAGCCGTATGTTTTCTATAGGCACTTGTTTCTCCGTGGATCGATACGGATTGATATCCAATCCACCTCTTCTCGTGTAACGTCCATAAACCGTAAGTTGGGTGGGTTGGCAACGATTTAACATATCCATAAAAATGCGTTCAATGCATTGTTCATGAAATTCAAGATGATTTCGGAATGACACAATGTAACGTAATAACCCTTCATGGTTGATTTTTTTTCCGCGATAAGAAATCAAGACGCTACCCCAGTCAGGTTGTGTCGTCACTAGGCAATTAGATTTTAATAAATTCGAGTGCAGTGTTTCTTCTACCAGATGAGGTTCTGTGGTTAATAAGCTGGGATTGACTTCATAACAATCACAGTCAATATCTAAACTATCCAAGCTCATTCCAGGTAGACTGGCGAGCATTCTATTTGATTGAGAAATAGGGAGAGGTATTAAGTTGACCGTCACGGCCGCACCCACCTTTTTTTCGAGGTCTTGTTGAAGAATCGATTGCAGGGTAGCCGCATCTTTAAATGGAGTATGATTCAATGAATTGAAATACAATTTCATGGATTTTGATTCGATGATATTCGGGGATAGGCAGTCATAGCGTATTTCTGCTAACGCCACTATCGGCTTACCTTTCTCGTTGAGCCAAGACACTTCATAATGATTCCATAGATCAAAACCCAAGAAGGGCGGTGGGTTAGGAATGCCTATCTCATCACGTTTGTGTTGTCTTGAAATAGGAAAAAGAAGATCAGGGTCATACGAACCGGTATAGCTGGATTTTTTTCCCAACTCAGATTGTTTGATTGTCATAGTCATGTTAGCTAGCCGTTTGGCGATGCGATGGCCAGAATGATCGTTGCTCTGGCTATTAACTCATCTTTGTTATCATGATGGGAGGAGCGCAACAGTTCGCCCACTCGTGACCAGTCAATGAGAGGATGACTGTATTCAGTGAGTTTCTTAGCAAAAAGACCAAACATCATTCTCTCCATATAAAAAATCGTTATTCTATCAACTTTTAGGGTATGATAAAACAATAGGGTCAATGGACTTTTATATGAATACGTTGTTGATTTTTTTAGGGGCAGGCTTGGGTGGTGTGCTGCGCTTTTGGACATCCCAAGCAGTGTATTTCTTATTGGGACGTCAGTTCCCTTATGGCACGTTGGTCGTGAATGTGACAGGTTCATTTGCCATGGGTTTTTTATTTATCTTGATTGCAGAACGTGTCGGTGAAATAGCACCCCAGTTACGTTCTTTATTATTAATTGGTGTATTGGGAGGGTATACTACGTTCTCTTCTTTTTCGGTTGAAACCATGAGTCTTATTGAAAATGGTGCATGGACAAGCGCCGTGCTTAATATAGTAATGAATGTTATACTTTGCTTAGCGGCTACGTGGATCGGGCTTGAGTTAGGAAGACAATTATGAATTCAATAGATGTGGTGGTCGTTAGAGTGTATATCACTGAAGCATCGGGTTTACTGGATAAGATAGTGAACTATCTTAAACAAGACGTTAAAATTCGCGGTGTGAGTGTGTTTCGAGCAACCAGGGGATATGGTGATACTGGAGGTCATAATATGGCCTTGATGGATCTTTCACTGGATCTTCCGCTTGCAATAGAGTTTTTTGATTGCCAAGAAAAGATTGACTCTGCTTTAGATTATTTAAACCATATCATAAAATTAGAACATATTATTTTTTGGGCAGCAAAAACGAATAGCTAACTCTTTTTCTATCCGTATTTCCCTACTTTTGCCATGTAAACATTCATCATTTATGTTACCATGCGTCTATTTTAATTGGCCAAGGTGGCTATAAGAGATGAAGATAACCAAAGCGATCTTTCCGGTCGCAGGGTTGGGGACGCGGTTTTTACCAGCGACCAAAGCAACCCCAAAAGAAATGATGCCTATTGTTGATAAACCATTGATTCAATATGCAGTGGAGGAGGCGGTTGCGGCGGGTATTACAGAACTTATTTTTGTAACGAACAGCAGCAAGCGAGCAATAGAAGATCATTTTGACTCAAATTTTGAGCTTGAATCCAGCTTAGTTGAAAGGGGAAAGAATGACTTGCTGGAGATCGTGCGGCGCATTTTACCTGAGGGCGTCTCTTGTGCTTATGTCAGACAAAAATCGCCTCAAGGATTAGGTCATGCAGTATTATGTGCTAAACAATTAGTGATGAATGAACCTGTTGCCGTGTTGCTGGCAGATGATTTAATTTACGCCCATCCTGACTCTTGTTTACAACAAATGATGCACGTTTTTGAGCAACATCAAGCTAGCGTTGTTGCTGTGCAACCTGTTCCTTTATCCGAAACCAAAAAATACGGTATTGTCGATGTGGCTACTAGCGAAAATGTCATTGAACAAGTGAAAGGTATTGTGGAAAAGCCATCAACGGAGTTAGCGCCATCCAATTTGGCGGTAGTGGGGCGTTATATTTTAACCCCACAGATTTTTAACCAGCTTGAACAAACGTTTCAAGGTTCAGGCGGAGAAATACAGCTGACTGACGCCATCGCTACATTGCTGGCAACAGAGCCCGTTTATTCTCTTCAATTTGATGGTAAACGGTATGACTGCGGCAATAAGTTAGGATACCTTGAGGCTACTATTGCTTATGCATTAAAACATCCAGAATTGGCACATGAGTTTAAGCGTTCATTGCAAGAAGTCGTTGCTTGCATGGAATAAGCGGAGGTAATTGCAGTGAATATCGCAGTGATTGGAGCAGGTTATGTTGGATTAGTGACGGGCGCTTGTTTTGCTGAGCTCGGCAATCATGTGACTTGCATTGATATTAATCATGAAAAAATCGCTAATCTAAAAAAAGGCATTCTTCCTATTTATGAACCAGGGCTCGAAGCGATGGTCGTCAGTAATATAGAAGAAAGCAGATTACATTTTGTGACTTCCCTAGCCGAAATGGATTTTGAGCCACAAGTGATTTTTATTGCTGTGGGAACACCGAGCGATCAAGATGGTTCGGCTGATATGCGTTATGTTCTAGAGGCGGCTAAACAAATTGGCAATTATATCAAGCACGAATGTGTGATTGTTGATAAATCTACGGTGCCTGTTGGTATGGCCGATCAAGTCAAACTCGTTATTCAAGAAGCATTAAATCAACGTCAACTCACTATTTCATTTGATATAGTCAGTAATCCAGAGTTTTTACGGGAAGGTGCCGCCATTAGCGATTTTATGCAGCCTGACCGCATTGTGATTGGGCTTACATCAGATAAAGCAAAATCAGTTATGCTTGAACTTTATACCCCGATATTACGGCATCCTGAAAAAATTTACTTCATGAAGATAAAAGATGCTGAGATGACGAAATATGTTGCTAATGCGATGTTAGCAACAAAAATTTCTTTCATGAATGAAATGGCAGTACTTTGCGATCAGATGGATGTGGATATTGAAAATGTGCGTATCGGGATTGGATCCGATTCACGTATTGGTAATGCCTTTATTAACCCAGGGTGTGGGTATGGTGGTTCTTGTTTTCCTAAAGATGTGAAAGCATTAATTAAAATGGCAGAAGAGTCAGGCGTTACGCCTCTCGTGTTGCATGCAGTGGAACAACGCAATCAACATCAAAAACAGGTATTGCCTAAGAAATTGATTGAATTGTTTGGAGAGGATTTATCCGGCATTAAGATTGCAGTATGGGGTTTATCTTTTAAACCAGGTACGGATGATTTGAGAGAAGCCTCTTCATTGGTTTTGTTAGAAGAATTGATGAAACGCAATGCAGTTGTCCAAGCATATGATCCGATTGCTATGCCTGCAGCGAAAAAAATTCTACCCAAGCAATGGTTTACAGAAAATCGGTTATTCTTAGTGGAACATCAATACGATGCATTGTCGGGGGTGGATGCTTTACTATTAGTAACAGAGTGGAAGCCATTTTGTTATCCTGATATGGATATCATGAAAACTAAAATGCATCGCCATCTTGTGTTGGATGGACGTAACCAATATGATCCAACTCACATGAAAGAAGCAGGTTTCGAATATTATGGAATTGGTCGTCACTAGCCAACAAAAGGGGTATTCTCGCCTGCTCTTGTGAGAATATCTCACATAAAAAACGCGCGACAGCGCTATAAGATCAATTCTCTTTTGTGCCTCAGTGTGTTTTCGTCTTTTTCATACTGATCCAGTATACCTTTTCGTTTATTTTGAAATAAGCAACAAGAACAGCGAGATAATTTTTCGAGCCAAGATGGCTTGGTCTTTTTAACTAAAAATTCATCTTTGGGATCAGAGCCAATCATATAGTCAGAATCGCATGGAAGGTCATGATCGATTTTTCTTGTTAGCATGATACAGAGTCCTATTTGAAATATATTTTAGAAAACCTACTCTAACGAAAATCATCTTGAGAGTAAATAAAAACGCGCAAACTCGGTTTAGGAGGATACTATTCCATCTAAAATCAGTGGCCCAATATTAATCTGATTCGAGAAATGCTTAACAGTATTGCAAGAAAAAATTTGCTCAATACCCACGTTGAGCATATTTTGATGGGATGCTTCATTGCATAAGGCATGTACCACAACACAAATGGGTTTTTGAAAAGATTGTTCAAGCAACTGTTGGGTAATCGCAATCATGCTCACACCCGTGGAGATAATATCATCGACAAGAATAGGTTTTCTTTGGTGGTCATTGAAGGATGGGAGAGTGACAGTGACATCCTGATCGTTGTGACGAATTTTTTTTGCAATCACGAATGGCGCATTGATCTCATGGGCAATGCCGCTAACCCATTGAGCGCTTTCTTCATCAGGTCCAATAATAATAGGAAGATCGATATGATGTTTAATCCAGTCTGCAATGAGGGCATTGGCATGTAATGTAATTGCAGGTATAGGATAAATAGCAGCTAATTTTTTGATTCGATGCAAATGAGGATCAATGGTGATCAACTCATCGATACAAGTTGTAATAAATTGAGCAAATAACACAGAGGTGACGGCTTCTCCTGGCTGAAATTGTTGATCCTGCCGCATATAAGGTAAGTAGGGGGCAATTAAACATATTTTTTTGGCGCCTTGTGCTTTTAATGTTTTTGCGATAAACATCAAAGAAAGCACTTTATTGTTTGGCCGGTCCAAACGGTAAATCAAGAGTACTGTTTTATTAACAACGGTTGTTTTGATACGAAGATAGGTTTCCGTATCGGGAAATTCGCGCATTTCAAATTGAACAATGGGTATGGCTAAGTGATCAGCTAAGTAATGGGTTAGCTCATCTTGTTGTGATAATGAAAAAATAATCATAGAGAAATATCCCTGTATTTCAGCTGTACGAACAGAATCCTATTTTGATCTATTATTTAATATTTGTTTTCTTTTAGTTCTATAATAGCGTCTTGACAAACCTAAGCTATGTATTCGTGTTATTTTAACAAATTGCTTTAATAAAAGATGTAGTATAATGGGTGCGTGTGATCATCTGAGTCCCATACACTCTACCTAGGATATAAAAAGTAAAGACAGGAACCAATTAAATGGATGAGTTATTAATCCGAGGACCTTTGAGGAACTATCTAAATGAATGATGTGCCAGTTTTTATTGTTGGAGCAGGTCCTACAGGTTTGTTTATGGCTTGTGAATTGAGACGTAGAGGGATTTCTGTTCGTATCATTGATAAAAAAGCAGAGTTGACCCAAGGGTCTAATGCCACCTGGATTCAGACAAGAACATTGGAGGTCCTTGATGCAATCGGCCTAATTGATACCTTTCTAAAAATAGGACATAAGTGTGAAGCAATCAATTTATATGCAAATGGTAACATCATTACAACATTACCCCTCAGTGGAATTGATTCCTCTTTTCCCTTTATATTAATGTTACCTCAAAGTGAAACAGAATACTTGTTAACTAAAAAACTAGAAGAATACGCTACTTTTATAGAAAGATCCGTTGAATTACTCGATGTTAAAAAAACTTCAACAGGTGTGCAGTCTACTATTCGGCAAGCGAATGGAGAAGTCAAGACTCTATTAAGTGATTGGGTAATAGCATGTGATGGCGCAAACAGCACCATTAGGGAAAAATGTCATATATCCTTCCCTGGGGAGAATATTACTGAGCAGTTTGTAGTGGCCGATGCGCAAATGAGTTCATCCTTGCCAACTAATGAAATCCACTTTTTTTTAGATAAAGGGACTATATTTCCTGATAAGAATACAATATTTGCTGCTTTTCCATGGGGTTCAAATAAATATCGATTAAGTGCTAATTTATATTTAAGTCATCCGAGAAAATTTTTTACGGAATCAGAAGTTAAAGAAATTGTGGCTGAACGTACTTATGGCAATTACATAGTTGAAAAAGTATCCTGGATTTCTCCTTTTTGGATTCATAGCAAGCTTGTTGATAAAATGAAAGATGAAACTATTTTTTTAGTGGGGGATGCTGCGCATATTCATTCGTCAATTGGAGGGCAAGGTATGAATACAGGCATGCAAGATGCTTATAATCTTGCATGGAAGCTTGCTCTGGTTATTCAGAAAAAAGCCAAGGTGTCACTACTGGATAGTTATCATCAAGAACGCCACCCTGTTATAAAAGAGCTGGTCGCAGAAACAGAAAAAATTACTAAAAATATGTTGTATAACAAATCATTTTTTAAAAATTTAATAGGATTTTCAAAAAAGGGTTTACCAAAACATAAAAGCCAAAAAATGGCCAGCGAACTGACCGAGCTGTCAATTTGTTATCATCAAAGTTCAATTATTGAGTATCAGAAAAATAAATCATCTGGTTTTCTTCAACCTGGTGAGAGAATGCCTGATCTGATAGCTAACAATGGAAACACATTGTATAGCCATCTTCGAAATACCTATCATAATTTACTACTGTTTACCGGTGAATTAATAGATAATCACTTATCCATGACAATAAAAAAATTAGAATTACTCACTAATCAAAAATTTTTAGGATTATTACACTTAGTCATTATTTCAGTTCATCCAGTTAAAGACGTGGCTAATCAAATAGAGGATGAAAAAAAATATCTACATACTTATTTTAAAATTGCAAATAGACATATTTTTCTGCTAAGGCCAGACAATTATATTGCTTATCAATCTGCAAAAGTCGATATAGAACCCATAGAAAAATGTTTAGAGCGCTATTTACAATGTACGGATTGAGTTACTTTTTTTTGAAGTCTTTTAGAATAGTATTTTCAACATGAATAAAATCATCTTTTTCTTCCTGATATGGATTGGCTGTAGGACATACCTCAAACAAGCAATTCAATAAATTTTCAACCAGTTCATCGGAATGCAACAGGGATAAATGTCCCTCATTATTTTGTATGATGTGGGTATGTCCTTCAAGAGTTGGACAGGCTGAATCTACCGTAACGATATCATCCTGCCTTCCAGCAAAGTGAAAAAAAGGAACGAGATTGCCACTCATTTTTTTTCTTAAGGATTCTAAATAAGCACTTCCTTTATGCATTTGATCGATTGATTTTGAATATAATCTAAATGGCATGATGGCTAAATCGGATCCCATAAAAGGTGTTCCTATCGTGACAACTGCGATGATTTGTATTTTTTCAATGACTTGAGTTAAATGTGTCAAAAAATGTGTGGCAACAAGCCCACCTCTAGAATGACCGATTAAAATAACTTTATGATGATTATTTTTAATAATTTTATTTCTCAATTGATAGGCAAATTGTTCTATGCCTAGTCCCTGAAATCGTTTTTCAAAAGATACTAATTCAATTGAAGAAATACTGGAAGGCAATCTATCAATCATATTTTTGGCAATAAAAGAAAATGCAGATGTACGATCGGCTGTTCCATGAATACAGTAAATGGCGATAGTTTCACTGCCAGTAAATTTAGGATTTTTATATTGAATATCATGCAATTCTGAAAAAGGCCACTGAATACTGTGTTGTAACGCACCTATCATACTAGATAGTTTAGTTCGAGATAGCATATCTGTACCTCTAAATCATTTATATTTTGCAGTTGCAATCCAGTTCAGCTTAGAAAATCAGTTATATCATCATAACGTAATGGCAGCGTTGATTCCATTTTGTAGTGTATAAATTCATGCCGCTGTGACTAAAAAATTTCTACCTGTATTGAATTGTTTTAAATATAGACTTGAATATACTCTTAATTTATTTTTCTCTTAATATTTTGTTAAGGATTAATCACGCATAATAACTCTGTTTTAGCCAGGTTAGAAAGTACTTTAGGTCATGAAAGTGTTATTTGTATAGATAACGTATTTTTTGAATCAAGGAGTTCTACCATGTCGAACACAAGGAATGATGGCTCAGGGACCGATAATGATATAAATAACAACAGTGAGCAAATAGCAACAGAACAACTTAAAAAAAATAAAGGAGAAAAAAATAAAAAAAGAAAATCGGATGATGTAGAAAGCCCAATTTTAGACACGCTGCCAAGAAAAAGAATTAAAAATCCAAAAGAAGAAAATACCAATTTAACTTCCACGGTTCCCTCGCTTGACTCGATAGATGAATCCATCAATAATTCAAAGAATACATCCCAAGAAAAATCCAACGATCATGAAAAAGAAACAAAAAAAATAGAAATATCTTCTTCTTCCTCTTCTTCATCTTCTTCTGACTATCTTCAATTAGATGGAGAACGAGTTTTCTCATCAAAAGATTTTGATCACTTAACGTCAAATGAATATATGAGATTTTTACCGAACAGCAAAAAAATAGCTCATGCTGTTATCGTGAAACAGAATAATAACCGTGAAGTGGCCTATCAATATGCGCTACCTAGTGGGGGAAAAGATGCGCCAGAAATTAGGCCTCTGATCAACATTGAAAAAATCAATGTATTTGGTATGGAACGTTATCGTGCGAGCACGCCCGACCAACATACCATCATGTATGCTAAACGATTTATCGATGCAGAATTAAAAAAAGACGAAACGAAACCTGATGAAACAATAAAATTGCAAATCGCATGTTTTTCTCCTTCTAAAAAAGAACCATTTTGGGGCGGTAAAGATAAACCAACGGCTATTTTTTCCGATAATCTCAAGCAATCTACTCAAAAAGAATTGGAAAAGGAGTTAAAAGAGATTGGGGTTAAAAGTAAAGGTGGTGCTGAGTTAATTGTGGATCCGGTTTCTGTTAAAGAGAGAGATGCGATTAAAGTAAGAAATCCGACGCAAAATGTAGTAATGGGTGAATCTGCTAAAGAAGCCTATGAAAATTTCTTGGAGACAATGAAGGCTGAATTGCATCCAGATTTGAAAAAAGTATTGAAACGTTCAGTGGAAGCAAAAATAAAAAGCGCATTTTACAGTAATCATAGACCCGAATGGCTGCATGCAGAAGGTTATGGACTAACACCTTTAACAAAAGATCCTCAACAAGTTAGCAATTTGGGAGCAGCGCCAAAATGGACTAATACTGAAATGATGGTATTAGAAAGAATAGCCAAATGGTTCGCATTAAATAGACCCCAATCTTTTATCACAATCAAACCTTATTTTGAAATGTTACTGGATTCTGAATTAATTAAAGAAATTCAATTTGAAGTATCTATTAAAGAGAACAATCGATTAATTAAATTTTATCAACATATTAATCCATTTAAAGAATATCCGCTTTTTAGAAAGGCATCTGATATTGCACAAGGAACAGCGATTACCTATAATTTATTAAATGATATTGCACCTGTCAGTGAACATGTCATTGGAGCTCGGAACCCAAATTCTGACGCTAAACCTGGATCATCTTCTACAGCGATTTTGAAACAGCCACTTTCAGTGTCATCGACGTCGGCATTTTCGTCAGTACTGCCTACTCATACCTTAAAAAATAATGAAAAAGCTAAAAACACATTGATAATGCCAACGCACTTAAAATATGAAAAATCACTTGTACAAATCATTACAACATATCAAGAGCCCAATTATGATGAACCTTGGTTTGGTACTCGAGTGGGATCTTGTACGGGTAGTGGCTCTGTTATTTCAGATCAAGGTAAAATATATATATTAACCAATGCCCATGTCGTAGAAAATGCAGTGGTGATCCGTGTTCGATTAGCGAATGACAGAAAGAAAAAATATGAAGCAATCAGAAAAAATATTTCATACCAATGTGATTTGGCCTTACTTGAAATCAATGACCCGGAATTTTTAGCCATAGCAAAACCACTTGAATTGGGAGAAATGGTTAATATTCAAGATAAAGTGAGTACGATTGGTTTTCCCATGGGAGGGTCTGAAATTTCTGTCACAAAAGGAGTAGTTTCACGTATTGAGGTGCAAGATTATGCCATGAGCGGGTTAGAGATGTTACAGGTGCAAATTACAGCAGCAATCAATCCAGGAAATAGTGGCGGGCCTGTTTTTTCTAATGGAAAGATAGTAGGTGTTGCTTTTCAAGGCTATAGTCATGCTCAGTCATTGGGATACATGATTCCAACGCCTATCATTCAGCACTTCTTAATAGAAAGCTTGAGTAAAGCATCGTATCAAGGTTTCCCTATTCTACCCGCACAATTTCAAACCTTAGAGAATCCTTCCTTGCGTCAACATTATGGCATGAAAGAAGAGCAGAGTGGAATTCGTGTTACTAGTATAGATTGCTTAAGTGATGCTTATAAAAAGTTACAAACTGATGACATAGTACTTGAAATCGATTCGTTATCAATTTCGAATGAAGGTACAGTGGATATTCCTGGAATTGGAAGTTGTATTAACATGCTGCACGTAACGCACATGAAATACATTGGTGATTCAGTTATGTTAAAAGTGTTGCGAATGAATCAAGACACTAAAAAAGCTGAAATAAAAGATATCGAAGTCATATTAGATCATGTTCCATTGAAAGGTAAAAAAGTTCCAGAAATGGAACATGATAAAATGCCGACTTATTATCTTTCATCAGGAATTGCTTTTACACCGCTTTCTCGAAATTATTTAGATGGTAAGGGATCTGACCTAGATGAATATTATGTGCTAGAAGAAGGTTGTCGATTAGCAGATCTTCAAAAGAAAACACCGAACGAACAAATTGTTGTAATTAACGACATTTTAGATTGCAAAGAAACAGAAGGCTATGAAACGTATGTTAACTCTATTGTAAAAGAAGTGAATGGTAAAGTGATTAACCATATCAATGATGTGATAGAAGCGATGGAAAAAAATAAAGATCCTGTACATGTGATTACGACGGGAGGAAGAATTAAAATTATTGTTACGAATATGTCAAAAGAAAAGCATGATCAGCTATTAAAATTATATCAAATCAAATTTGATCGTTCAGAAGATTTATTTTCAAAAATACGTTCAAATATTCATTTAGTTTCATCTTCTATTCCATCAAATAAGCCGCATCATTTAAACACAACAAACAATAAAAAAAGCCAAGCTCATTCTCAAACACTTTCTGATAAAAATGACGAAGATAAGTCGATGGATGATGATCTGACTGCAGCTCAGTTACCTGGATATAAAAAATATCTAGCAAAACTCGATCAAATGGAAGCATTTTATAAGAATCATGTTATTGATGATGAGGAAGATAGCAATCAAGAAGCGGATGAGGAAGTGAAAAGTATTATTGCATCAGGAAGTGATGAGGGAAGTGATGATGAAAATAGCCTAGAAAATGAAAGTGAATCTGATGAAGAAACAATTGAAGAAAGTATAGATGAGAGTGATGAGGAACAAGTTGTAAAGCATCATACTAATATTAAAGGGGTTTCTTCCAGCAGAAATCAATTTTTTAATAAACAACCCCAGTTTTCAAATGAAGACGATGAAGATCAAGTGATTAAAAAAGCCTATACACGTTGAAGGTATGCCTGTAGTTTAAACGACCCCTTTATGATTAAAAATAGAGGGGTTTTTATTGGAGATTCGCATTCATATGTTAGCCAGAAACAATACTATATCAGTATCGGAATCCCAATCGATTCTTGATATGTTGCAGTTAATATCATTTGATACATGGGTTGTGCTTGATATAGATAATACTGTGATGGAACCCCAATTTGAACTGGGTAGCGATCAGTGGTTTACAAAGCTCATAGAGCATGCGTGCTCGCTGTCTCCCAATAATACTATCGATGCTGTTACATCAGTTATTGCCATTTATCAAGCAGTACAACATCATGTGTCCACAAAACCTGTGGAATCTCAAGTGGTATTCTTAATTAATGCATTGCAAGATAGCGGTATTCCCTTACTTGCTTTGACAGCTCGCGATGGTACTCTCATCGAAACGACATGTCGTCAATTGAATGAGATTGGCATTGATTTTTCAAGAAAGTTAACTTCGTATGATTCCAGCATTCAGTTGGGAACTCATGAAAACAATAGGTCTATTTTTCAGGGAAACATTATATTCTGTGGCGGGAATGATAAAGGCCAATGTTTAAAGGAATTATTGAAGCGATATCAGATTTTGCCACGTCATATTGTTATGGTAGATGATAAAGAAAAACATTTAATGCATGTAAAAGAAGCGGTTCTTAGCTTGGGTATACGTTTTAATGGATTACGGTATAGTTTTTTAGATAACAAAGTGAAAATGCTTGATATGCAACGAGCTCATGTGCAGTTAACGCATTTAAAAAATAAACTTCCTAATCATGTTCAAACTATGATAAGTGAATTAAAGTTAAGTGTTGAGGTTGATGCACCCAATCTCACCCAACATTCAGAAACTTTTTCCAATACTGTATTAAAAAACTTAAAAAAGAGAAAACTTCCCATTGCAACTGATATAGAACACAAAAGATCCCAAAAAACGCCTAACCCATTACCCTTTTTTCTATCCAGAACGAATACAAAAAATGCCATAGCTGTTTATGGTGATAAAGAGACTCTTTTTTTTGGCAATGCTTATGTGATGTTGACTCATCAAACGCCTTTCCAGCCTTATGCAAAATTAAGTTGCCGTGGTTATAATCGTGAAACTATTTTAATTGATTGTGAATCAAGTCAGTTAAAGAAATTTTTTTCTGAATATTTATCAGTTTATTATAATACAGTTAATAATGAGTCTGCTACTCAACCATTAGATAAAGAGTCCATCGACATGGTATTATTAGATCCATATCATGTTGAAGTCATGACAGATTTGCTCAATTTTATTAAAAAACGGTTTGCCGTGATCACAGAGGAAGAACTCGCTTCTTTAATTCAAGAAAAATATAACCTACATCAGCCTCGTGCTGCTGAAAACATCATCCCATTGGAATGGTTTTTGCAACATGGAGTGGGTTTTTGTCGGCATCAAGCATTGGCAACCGCGTATGTATTAGCCCAGCTTGTTCAGTATCATGCAGAAAAACAGGGGAACTCATTTCATGATAAAACAAGTCACATTTTTCGTTTTCGTACTCAATTGCAAGCGTTAGACAAGGTTGATAAAAAGGTTTCTCATGCCATGGTTGTTTACCAAGCAGCAAATGGGCATTATTACCTGCTAGATTCTACAAGAAAAACATGTTTAGTGGTTGATCTCTCTGAGCTTACCCCAGATGCCAAGCAAACCTTAAAAGAATCTTATTATCCATTTGATAGTGATCTTCTTGTTCAGCAATTAACGGAGGCATACTCTATTTCAGCTCAAGTGGAGTCGGTTATGTCGCCATTTCACCGGTAGCTTTCAAAATTATAGGTTCATTTACCAAAAGTTTGTCGAATATAGAGGATAGCATTACTTAAATCTTCTTTGGTCAGGCTAGCGTTACCCCCTTTTGGCGGCATTGCCATGGGTGAACCCGGAGATTGATAACCATTCATGGCATGTTCAAGTAACACGCTATCTGATTGGTTGAGGGGGCCATTTTTTTTGGTAAAATCAGGTGCCGCTGGTATCGTTCCCTTGCCATTCGCACCATGACAACTAACGCACGTTTGAAGATACACGGTTTTACCCGATTTAAGTTGCAACGTACTGCTCGTTTGCTGTTGAGATTGCTTAGCAGTCCCACCGGTGTGGCCTTGAGTCGATAGAGGAGTTGAGCCGGTTGTTGTTTTCATTTTAGTATTGACAGCAGGTGTTTTGGTTTCTTCGGGTAGAGTGGGTTGGTGAGGGGTTGCACTTTGTGTTAAGAAAGCCAGAATATCCTTTGCTTCTTGGCCTGTTAGCCCTGCTTGTATACGCATGTGCTGCATAATCACATGCCAAGATCGAGGTGAATATTCGGTGGGTGAGCGATAGTTATGGCAACGAGTGCAATTATTTTTCCACAGTGTGACACCACGAGCAGCATCTCCTGTGGTAGTTTGGCTATCGCCATAAGCATAGTTTAAAACAGCTCCGTGAAAGCATAGTATTCCAGTGAGTAGTAAACAGGTCACTCGACTTAATTGCATAAATTGATTCCTTGTTATTTAAAAACCCAATACTAGCTGGATTAAGAATAGATTGACATTCGTATCTGAGCCAGTTTGTCCATGATTCATTTCATATTCTGCTTGCGCGGCAATGCTAGGAGCAAACCAGTAGTCAAGACCCAAAGCAACTTGTCCTTGCTGTTGGCTCGAAATAGGTGATGTAAATTTTCCGTAGCGCAGTACAGGCTCCCATTGAGTAGAGGGAATCCAATAAGCGGCTTGTAAATACCAGGCTTTCCATCGTTCTGCTTGTGGAACGATACTTCCTGATTGATGACTGATCTGTTGCTGAATGATTTCAGCACGCAGGTCTAAACGATTATCCCACTTATAAGACACATCGGCCCCAAATGCATTATAGTGTCGACCCTTCTGCAGCAGGGTATTGCTGTTAGCGTTATCGAGAAGTGCTAACTTACCTCCTGCAACGGAGACGCCTATTTCTAATTGAGGGATCGGTAAAAAACCTAACCTACCACCTAGCACATAGTTACCGTCATTCGCTATAGTACCATCGGTACTGATATGGTCTATGACTGCATTTGTCGTATCCACGAACGCTTGAGGACCATTTGATATATATGCAATATAGTTCACATGCGACTGACTCAATAATGGAAAACCGCCTTGTAATTGGATTCCTATCGTTGCTTGTGGAGCAGCTTGATCACTATTGAACCCCACAGGAGCGTCGGCTAACCTATTTATCCATGCCGGCGATAGATTTTGCACAAAGTATCCGAGCGGACTATCAAATTTACCTGCTCCAAACACAGCATTATTATTGAAAAGCAGATTGAGATTAGCATAATTGAGGCTGGTTTGTGTGTTGCCCGCATCATCGAGTGAAAAATCGATGGCAGACCGCAAAAACAGCAAGTCTTTATAACTCACAAGAACAATTGGATTGAAATCCAGAAGATTAAATGAGCCATTATTTGCAGACGGCTTGCTGTAGCCAGCACTTGCACCACCCACGAGCAATGTTGTGATATCAGGTACTTGCCAAGGTAAAGTGGTATGGATGTCTGTTGAATCATCCGCCACGGCGATTGAGAGAGGAAAACTACTACAGATAATTAGAACAAGCAAAATCCTTCTTACTATTTTCATGCGATGAACAATCCTTATCGATCCGCTAAATAAAGAAAATCTTGCCATTATAAGGCACGACCCTATTTATTTGCAAGAACTTGGTTTTCGAAACACATGACTTCTTTTTTTGAGGCAAAACGACAGAAATCGCATACTAAAACAGAGCTTGAGTTAAAAGATACGGCACCCAGCATTCTCGCATTACTCATGAGTCGTTGGCATGGCTTCGATATTAAGTTTTTTTATGGTTGGTGCGATGCTATTGTGGTTTGTTCACAAACCGCAACAACGCCTGGGATGAGCTATTATGTGCTAGTGGAATAGTATAACAAAATGCGTTGGTTTATTGGTCATGAGATAAAAAACGATTACTAATAAAGTAAAAGCTGGGATACCTAACAACCACCAAATTCTGAAATATGTTTTATACTCATCAGGTAAAGAAATAGTATTTGCTGATGCAAAGATTGCTAAATCACGACACCGTATTTGTAGCCACACAACGGGTACCCAGCATACACCTGCAATGACATAGCTTAAAATGGACGCTAATACCCAAAAACTTAATAGAGAATATCCTTTCAGATAAATTAAAATAAACCCTGTCATGGCTTGAATAACTCCAGATGTTAATGTGAATAACCAATCTCCTATGACAACTTCAGTAGTTGCTTTTGCAATTAATTTTGTATCCTTTTGTAAATTGGCATATAACATATAAAAGGCTGTCCCCAAGCCAGTTCCAAATAGAACAGAAGCACTTATGATGTGAATTATTTTAATCCATACATATAACATTATCGCTCACTCTCTAATGCCATCATGATCAAAATTGCCGTAAACAAAGGAATATTTTTTGCCATTGGAGCAAATGGATGTAGCCAATACTCCGGTAGTAAAAACGAAATGAATAGTGTGTAAACAAAAATCAAAGCACATTCTATGGAACCAATAATGAGTAATCTAAAATTCAATAAAGTGGCTAAACCCAGTACGATATCTATTCCACTTAACAGATATAAAAACAACGATTGTAATGAGGTAGGAATCTGTGCTTTTGTCATGAGATCAATGCTTATTGGTAATGTCCATGGAATCAAGCTGATGACGCCAGAAAATATCCATATAAATCCAATACTCAACCTTAATAGGGGTCTTAAAAAATAAAGTCGCGCATGCCAACGATCTTGTACACTACTCACCATTCCATTCAAACCGTCTGTAAAACTTCGTGGTTTAAAATGAATAATGTCTTGTAAGGTTTTTTCTTGTGATTCTGTTGCAATGTTATCAACAGACATCATTTTAATTCCAGTGTCACTCATGGGAGAATTTGGAATAAAATTTCCTAATTTGGCTCCTATATGAATAAGACTATCGGGTATAGAAATAGCATAGGCTTTTTTAAAACCAAGCCAATTACGCAATTTCAGTAATATCTGTTTTATAGTAAGCTTTTCAGACCCCACCGCACAAAGTAGTTGTTTTCCAGGTAAAGTTAAAGCGTTTTCTACAATTTGGGTTAAATCGTCGGTATGGATGGGTTGTTGTAATTGCGTCGCGCGTCCGGGCAAAGGAATAATAAAGGGTAATCCAACTAATCCGCGAAACAAAGAGGTTCCACCATAAGATCCTTTCCCGTAGACAAGTCCTGGACGAATAATAGTAGATGCTATGTCAAGTGATTGGATATATTCTTCAATAGTTAATTTACTTGTTGCATATAATACATTAACTTTATCAACTCCTAAGGCTGAGATATGAATAATTTTTTTTATATTCATTTTAGTACAAGCATCAAAAAGTGCTTTGGGTGTTTCGTAATGGATATTCCACATGGTTTTTTCTTTAGTTGTCTGAAACACACCAACGCAATTAATAACGGCATCAATATCTTTTAAATGAGGTAGCCAATGTTCTAGAGTGATGGCTTTTGCAAAATCCATTTTAATACTTCGAGAATGGGGAACATTTTTAAGTAAATGACTATGCACACAAGCAATCATGTCATGACCAGACATCGCCAGTTTAGCAATAATTTCTCTTGCTATAAATCCATTGGCACCAGTCATTAAAATTCGCATAGTCATTTCCGAAATAAAAAAGCAAACCATGTGCTTTGTGTAACAGCGTCATGAATAATAATAACAAAAATTAAAATCATCATAACATTTAGAAAATAAAAAATCCTTAAAACAGTTGGTGAAATGTCTGTTTTAGAAAGATAAAACAGTTTTATCAGTAAAATACTTATCCATAATACAACAACGGTTCCGAAAGCATGATAAGCAACGAATATCCACGGTATTGCCAATGCGAAGTGCCCAGCAGAAACAAGCTTTATAGCAGTTGCAAATTGAATAAGTATAATAAAAAAAATTATTCCATCGCCAAAATAACTCGTCTTTAAAGAATAATGGATTAGAGAGCGATCGCTCTTTTTAATACTACGTGTAATGTAAAAAAATGCGGCAATCATTATACCAAGGAAAGTGGTTCCACCAATTAAATGAAGAAATTTGAACATGTTTCGAAGTCTTTTCTGTTTTTTAATGAATGAGTGTAATATCAGGTTTAATTTGAGTGCAATAAAGTACTCGAGCTATTCCCTTTTGTCCCATGATTCTACTCCACTATATCCTATAACCAATTGATTCTACTGGTGGGTGATAGTGGGGTCGAACCACTGGCCCCTGCCGTGTGAAGGCAGTGCTCTACCGCTGAGCTAATCACCCGAAGGCCGGTAATTGTATTTTGCAATCCAGTCTGGGTCAATCTATACTTCACGTTTATTCTCATTACTAAAAAACAAAAGGGTAGATATGACTGTTGCAACTCGATTTGCGCCTAGCCCAACCGGTTATTTACATGTCGGTGGAGCCAGAACGGCTCTTTATTGCTGGCTGTATGCTCGTAAAACTCAAGGAAAATTTATTTTACGCATTGAAGACACTGATTTAGAACGATCGACGCAAGCCTCTGTACAAGCCATTCTCGATGCGATGGATTGGTTAAACTTAGATTACGATGAAGGGCCTTATTATCAAACCAAACGGTTTGAGCGTTATCATCAAGTCATTTTGCAACTCGTAAAAGAAAATAAGGCGTATCGTTGTTACTGCTCAAAGGAACGATTAGACCAATTGCGCGAACATCAAATGGCTAATAAAGAAAAGCCTCGTTATGATGGACATTGTCGTCATGTACAACACAAAGAAACAGGTAGTTTTGTGGTGCGTTTTCGCAATCCTGAAACAGGCATCGTTGAATTTGATGATTTAATTCGTGGCAAATTGATTGTAGATAATGCTGAACTAGATGACTTAATTATTGCGCGTAGTGATGGCTCGCCCACGTATAATTTTACGGTTGTTGTCGATGATTGGGATATGCAGATCACACATGTGATTCGTGGTGATGACCATATTAATAATACACCAAGACAAATTAATATCTTGCGCGCATTGGGTGCTACACCGCCTTTATATGCTCATGTTCCGATGATTTTAGGTAGTGATGGTAAGCGTCTTTCTAAACGTCATGGTGCAGTGAGTGTGATGCAATATCGCGAAGAAGGCTTTTTACCTCAAGCGTTATTAAATTATTTGGTACGTCTGGGTTGGTCGCACGGGGATCAAGAAATATTTTCGATCAAAGAGTTAGTGACTTTATTTGAAATTCAGGATATTCATAAAGCGCCTGCGGCATTTAATGACGAAAAACTACGTTGGCTTAATCAACACTATATCAAAACCAGCAATCCTCACTCTATTGCCAAAGAATTAACCTGGCATATGGAGCAATTAGAAATCAATATCAACCAAGGACCTCCCTTAGTTGAATTAGTAAAAATTCAAGCGGAGCGTGCCAAAACGCTGCGAGAGATGGCGGAAAAAAGTCGTTACTTTTATACGGATGAGGTGACGTATCATGCGGATGCTGTTGCGAAACATATGACGCTCGATGCGAAACAGATTTTGCAAGACGTTATATTGGCATTGAGTCAGTTAACCGAATGGCACAAAGAAGCCATCCATGAGGTCATCCTCGCGGTCTCAGAAAAATTAACCATGAAATTAGGAAAAGTAGCACAACCTATTCGAGTTGCGGTCACAGGAGATACCATTTCTCCTCCCATTGATGCCACGTTACAATTGCTAGGACGTGAGAGAGTATTGAAACGATTACGCACAGCGGTGCAGACATTGTTTTACTGATAATGCAAATGAGTTGCTAAAGGGCTCGATGATATTAGCCACTCCAAGTCATTATGAAACTACTTTCCATACGCCATTTAATTTGCAATAACGAAATTGACTCTCGCCAGTGACTTTTCGTGCGCTATTGAAAAGTTTTAAATCGCGGCAAGTGACACCATTTTTATTGGATGTGTTAGAAGGAATAACATATCCAAAAGCAGTTGAATGGGGATTTCGCCAGCTGACTTTAACACCATCTTTGGTGGAATTTAATCCTTGTTGAATGGCGGCTTTCATTAATTGAGTGTCTTGGCTATTAAAATAATAAATGGCTGAATAGCTAAGAAAGGAGGTGTTATATGCATATAATGGAGAAGTATACAAGAAGCCTAACGCTATACTCAAAAACAATTTTTTCCATGAGGTCATAAATAAAATCTTCCTGGTTAGTCTATCCAGGTTTCATTATATCATCATCGGAAAGAATAATGACTAGCAATGTCTATGCCCAGCAGCATTCATTAATACAGCGAGTGACTTGAAAGCAACAGCAGCTATCTCCCATACATCAGGCAATTCCTGGTAAATGATTTGAATTAAGCCAGCAACCTTTGCGCCGTCGCCAGGCAGGATCTTTTTTGTTCCAAGTAAATCAATTGCCAACCCAATGCGGTCTGCCTCATTGTGATGCAAATTAGCCCGTAGCCTTGTTTGAAATTCAGTCAACCCCTCAATTACACGTATTTTCAACGACTCTGTTCCCATATTTTTCACTCACTCGGTTATGATGCTCGTTTTTGTTAGTGTCGCTGTCATGCCTAATGTTATCTTAGTGCCTCATTCTGACAATTTTAGCTCAATTTTTTGAAAAAACAGCAACATTGCATCTTTTATATAGAAAAAATTATTTTTTAAAGGGTTATGCTACTACATTGTTAGAGTGGGTCAGTGGCTTTAGTTGTTACCTCCATAGTGGGTAGGGTAAGTCATAAGGTGGCATAAAGTGGTATATTGTGGGAATTTATGATATATTCTTCGCTAACAACTTGAATTCTATATAACATTTTTTAGCCATTGGGGCAGACCCTTCTACCAAGTGGGAGGAGGCAAAAGTGTTTAGAGGTATAAACGGGATCAATATTGATGCGAAAGGTCGAGTGGCCATGCCTACTCGCTATCGTGATCGGCTGCAAGAAGCAAGCCGAGGTTGCTTGGTGTTGACCATAGATACCGAAGAACGCTGTTTGCTGTTGTATCCTTTAAAAGTTTGGGAAGAAATAGAAGCGAAATTATCTCAGCTCCCCAGTTTTAATCCAGCAGCACGTCGTATCCAACGCCTATTGATTGGCCATGCTACTGAGGCAGAACTCGATAGCCATGGCCGTATTCTTGTATCACAACCCTTGCGGGAATATGCAGGTTTGAATTTAAATAAGCGTGCCATGTTGGTAGGCCAAGGAAAAAAGTTTGAGTTGTGGGATGAAAGCCATTGGCAAACGAGACGTAGTGAATGGTTGGCAGAAGAATCGGAAGGCGATTCTTTGTTTCCTGATGAAGTGAAAAATTTATCATTGTGATATGGAAACGATATGGTGGCATGTCGAATGAAAGCAACCAGTAACGAACATCAATCCGTGATGCTGACTGAGGTGATTGAACACTTAGCAATAAAACCGGATGGTATTTATCTGGATGCGACGTTTGGCCGTGGTGGGCATGCACAAGCCATCTTACAACAACTAGGTCCCAGAGGTCGTTTATTGGCGATGGACAAAGATCCTGATGCCATTGCTTATGCAAAAGAGCACTTTGTTACCGATGCGCGATTTTCCATTCATCATGGCAGTTTTACTGAATTAACGGATGTGATTCGACGAGAAAATCTGATTGGAAGAATAGACGGTATTTTGCTTGATTTAGGGGTTTCTTCCCCACAGTTAGATAACCCCGAGCGTGGTTTTAGTTTTTTGCATGCGGGACCGCTTGATATGCGAATGGATTGCTCAAAAGGGGTTGATGCAGCGACTTGGCTTGCTGCCATCAGTGAAGAAGCATTAATGAAAGTATTTTGGGAATATGGCGAGGAGCGTTATGCAAGACGCATTACACGCGCGATTATCGCAGCGCGTCAAGAAACGCCGATTACAACGACTCGAGAACTCGCAGACATTATCGCAGCTGCTCATCCAGCTTGGCAAAAGGGTAAGCATCCGGCAACACGTTGTTTTCAAGCAATACGTATCGCCGTTAATCATGAGTTAGATGAGTTAGAACAGGTATTAGTGCAAAGTGTCGCTGCTTTAAAAGTGGGTGGACGTTTATTAGTAATCAGTTTTCATTCGTTGGAAGATAGAATGGTAAAACATTTTATGCAACGTGAAGAATGCGGTATTGAATTACCAGCAGGTCTTCCTATTAAACATCTTGACCGTCATTTTCATTTTAAGCGATTGGGGCGTGCTATTAAGCCAAGTACAAAAGAAATTGGGATGAATTCTCGTGCCAGGAGCGCTATTTTACGAATTGGGGAGAAACTATTATGAACGCAGCAGCTCGTTTGTTAAATCAAGGGGTTTTTTCGCGAGGCTGGGTTGTATCGGTTTTTTTAAGTCGATCTCATGCTTCGTCATTCATATTATCTTTAGCGGTATTGGTTTCCGCGTTAAGCATTATTTATGTGACGAATGTCAGTCGTGGTTTAAATGCACACATGGAAAAAATGCTCATTGAACGTGATCAGTTTCATTTGCAATGGGGGCAATTACTACTAGAGAAAAGCACTGCGATGATGCAGGCGAGAGTGCAGTATATTGCATCCAATCAATTGGGTATGCTGGTACCAACTCATAAATCGGTGATAGTGATAAAAGAGTGAGATACCCGACTTTACAAGCGTCATTTATTTCTTGGCGTTTTTATTTTGTAAATAGTATTATTTTGCTGACTGTGGCGGGGTTGATAGGTCGTATGGTTGATCTTGCCGTGGTTAAGCGCGTTTTCTTATTGGATCAAGGTAATGCGCGTGCCGTACGTGTGATTAGCGAACCGGCTTTTCGTGGTATGATCATGGACCGAAATGGTTATCCTCTTGCTGTCAGTACATCAGTCTATTCCGTTTGGATCAATCCGAAAGAGTTTTCTCTGAATACGCCTTTTTTACCGCAACTGAGCCAACTCGTATCGATGAAGCCCAAGGCGTTATATCGATTAGTGCAGCGCTACAAAAATAAAAACCGTGAATTTGTTTATGTAAAACGAGAACTATCACCTCAAATAGCCAATACCATTAAATCCTTTAAGATACCTGGTCTTTATCTACAGCAAGAATATAAGCGTTTTTATCCAGAAGGAGAAGTGACAGCACATGTGATTGGCTTCACGAATGTGGATGATCAAGGCCAAGAAGGATTAGAGCTTGCCTATAATAATTGGTTGGTCGGTATGCCGGGTAAAAAATTAGTGGTTAAAGATCGCAAAGGGCAGGTGATTTCAGATATTAAAATGATTCATAACCAAGTACCAGGACATGATCTTATACTGAGTATTAACCGACGCATACAATATTTAGCTTATCGAGAATTGCTTGAAGGTGTCGAAAAAAATATTGCCAGTGCAGGATCTGTCGTTGTGCTTGATGTCAAAACTGGCGAGATTTTAGCAATGGTTAATCAACCCTCATTTAATCCAAATCATATTCTGCCCAATGAAAAAGCCAGTTTTCGCAATAAAGCCGTCACGGATAGTTTTGAGCCGGGTTCTACCATTAAAGCATTTAGCATAGCGAGTGCATTAGATAGTGGTAAATTTAAACCCGATACCATTATTGATACGAATCCAGGGTGGATGCGTGTGGGTCACCATCTGGTGCAAGATGAACATAATAAAGGGGCTCTGTCGGTGACAGAAATTTTGCAGTATTCGAGTAATGTCGGAGTCGCTAAAATGCTGTTATCACTACCTACTAATCAATTACCTACTTTATTGCATCATGTCGGTTTTGGTGAATTGACGGGAGTCGGTTTTCCAGGGGAACAAACAGGAAAAATTACCCCGCAATCCAGTGGTAATCCTTTTGGTATTGCGACGTTAGCATTTGGTTATGGTATTTCGGTGACTGCTTTGCAATTAGCGCATGCCTATGCGACCTTGGCGAATCATGGAGAAACCGTTCCATTGTCATTAGTTCGAGTCGAGACAGCACCTAAAGGTAAACCAGTCATGAATCCTCATGTGGCGGATCAAATGTTAACCTTATTGGAGTCGGTCGTAGTCAATAAAGGCGCTACTGGGCGATCGGCGCGAATCTCCGGGTATCATATTGCCGGTAAGACTGGAACCGCAAAAATAACCAGTCCAGAGGGGGGGTATGAAAAGAAACATTACGTATCTTCTTTTATTGGTATTGCACCTGTCACGCATCCTCGCTTAGTAGTTGCTGTTATCATTCGTGATCCAAAAGGAAAAGTATACTATGGCGGCGATGTGTCAGGTCCTGTATTTGAGCGTATCATGGAAGGGGCGTTGGCTATTTTAAATATTCCACCGGATGATATGGCGTCATTGAATCAAGATCCCAAAACCAAGTGAGCACTTGCGCGTTTGATCCCTGTTCCCACTAGCCCCTTAGTGTCTGTCACAAAATAATAGGATTAACTTTGTGTTTCCAGATTCATTCCCGCTATGGCGTGAAAGCCACCATCGACATGAACAATTTCACCCGTAATGCCGGATGCCAAATCTGAACAAAGGAAGGCTGCTGTATTGCCTACCTCTTCAATGGAGACATTTTTTCTTAAGGGTGCAACGGTTTCATTAAAGTTTAACATTTTGCGAAAATTTTTAATACCGGCGGCAGCCAGTGTACGAATAGGACCTGCTGAAACGGCATTAACGCGAATTCCTTTGGGACCTAAACTTTGTGCTAAATAGCGAACATTGGCATCTAAACTGGCTTTGGCTACACCCATCACATTATAGAAAGGAACAGCGCGTTCGCCACCTAAGTAGGTCAAGGTTAATAGCGCACCATTGCGACCTTCCATCATGGTTTGTCCGGCTTTTGCCAGCGCGGCAAAACTATAAGAACTGATGTCGTGGGCAATGCGAAATCCCTCGCGTGTGACAACAGATAAGTAATCTCCTTCGAGTTGTTCAGCAGGGGCATAGGCAACCGAATGAACAATAATATCTAAGCCATCCCATGTGTTATGTAATGTTTCAAACAAATGTGCAATTTGTGCATCATCCGACACATCGCAAGGAATGATGGCTTCTGCATTCCAGTTTTTTCCCATGTCTTCAACACGACTTTTTAGTTTATCGTTTTGATAGGTTAAGGCAAGCGATGCACCTTCGCGATGCATGGCGCTGGCAATACCTTGCGCGATAGAGCGTTCGCTTGCCAATCCGACGATTAATGCTTTTTTACCAGATAAAAAACCCATAGAGATATCCTTTTAATAAGTTAAAAAATATATTTTGTGTTATGCCAATTTTTTCTTTAGCCATTCATTCAATTGCTGAGGATTGATTTTGCCACCGGACTCTTTCATTGCTTGTCCCACAAAAAAACCAAATAATTTTTCTTTACCAGCACGGTATTCCGCCACTTTATCGGGATACTTGGCAATTAACGAATCCACTAATGATTCAATTGCACCCGTGTCAGTCACTTGTTTTAATCCGCGTTTTTCAATAATGTGATCCACATCGCCTTCTTTATTCCAGAGTGCTTCAAAAATACTTTTCGCAATTTTTCCAGAAATGGTATTGTCACTGATACGTAATATGAGTTGTCCTAATTGTTCTGCTGTGACAGGGCTATCAGTGATTTCTATATTGGCTTTATTTAATGCAGCAGACAATTCTCCCATCACCCAGTTAGCGGACAATTTGGGTTGATTATTTGAGGTAGTGACAACGGTTTCAAAATAAGTTGCCGTGGCCCGATTCGACACTAAAACATTAGCATCATAAGGACTTAAGCCGTAGGCATCTATAAAACGTTGACGTTTTTGTTGTGGCAGCTCAGGCAACTGGCTTCGTACGGCAGCAATTTGTTCTTCCGTAATCACTAAGGGTAGCAAATCAGGATCGGGAAAATAGCGATAATCGTTAGCTTCTTCTTTACCGCGCATCGGCCTGGTTTCGTTTTTATTGGGATCATAAAGTCGTGTTTCTTGGATGACTTTACCACCATTTTCAATTAATGCAATTTGACGTTCGACTTCATAGTTAATAGCGCGTTCCACAAAACGAAATGAATTAATATTTTTTAATTCAGTTCGCGTGCCATAACGAGTTTCACCCTTTTTTCTGATAGAAACGTTGGCATCACAACGAAATGAGCCTTCCTGCATGTTGCCATCACAAATGTCTAGATACCGTACTAATGCGTGTAATGCTTTTAAATAGGCAATGGCTTCTTTCGCGGAGCGCATATCCGGTTCAGAGACAATTTCCAATAAAGGAATACCTGCGCGATTTAAGTCGATGCCAGTTTTACCATTAAAATCTTCGTGTAATGATTTTCCTGCATCCTCTTCTAAGTGCGCACGCGTAATGCCAATGCGTTTAGTGGTGCCATCTTCCATGAGAATATCTAAATAGCCTTTTCCAACGATTGGTAATTCAAATTGACTGATTTGATAGCCTTTAGGTAAATCCGGGTAAAAATAATTTTTACGTGCAAATACAGAGCGTGCGGCAATCTCTGCATGAATGCCTAAGCCTAATTTAATTGCCATCGTCGTTGCTTCTTTGTTTAAGACAGGCAATATACCAGGAAAGCCTAGATCAATCGCACAAGCTTGAGTATTGGGATCTGCACCAAATGCCGTTGATGCACCGGAAAAAATTTTACTTTTAGTGACGAGTTGCGCGTGAACCTCTAAGCCAATCACAATTTCCCATTCCATCAATTAAACTCCTCAGGTGTTTTAGCATGCCAATCAGTGATTTTTTGGTAACGGTGTGCTGCATTTAATAATCTTGCCTCAGAAAATAAAGGGCCAATTAATTGCATGCCAATGGGTAGGTTCTTGGTAAAACCTACTGGAATTGAAACACCGGGTAAACCGGCCAAATTAACGGCGATCGTATAAATATCTGATAAATACATGCTGACAGGGTCATTCGATTTTTCTCCAATCGCAAAAGCGGGAGACGGTGTGGTAGGCCCTATAATAATATCGACTTTCTTAAATGCTTCAGCAAAATCTTGACTGATTAAATGACGAATTTTTTGCGCTTTAAGATAGTAGGCGTCGTAGAATCCCGCAGATAAGACATAAGTGCCAATCATGATGCGGCGTTTGACTTCTTTACCAAAGCCTTCACTACGCGATCTCTTATAAAGATCTTCCAAATTGACTGGGTTTTTGCAACGATAACCATAACGAACACCATCATAGCGAGCCAAATTGGAAGAGCATTCCGCTGGTGCAATCACATAATAAGCAGGAATCGATAATCCAGTATTCGGTAATTCAATATCAATGAGTTTGGCGCCTAGGTTTTCATATTCTTTCATAGCGGCTTGAATGGCCTCTGCAATATCGCTATTTAAGCCTTCCCCAAAAAACTCTTTCGGCATTCCGATTCGTAATCCTTGCAACGAATCATTGAGTGATGCCGTATAATCGGGGACAGGTGTATTGACGCTGGTCGAGTCACGCTCATCAAAACCAGCCATCGCATTCAATAAAATAGCGGCATCTTCGGCTGTTTTAGTCATGGTACCTGCTTGATCAAGACTGGAGGCAAATGCAATCATACCGTAACGCGAAATGCGTCCATAGGTGGGTTTTAGTCCAGTAATTCCGCATAATGCGGCAGGTTGCCTAATGGAGCCTCCCGTGTCGGTTGCAGTGGCAGCCGGTGTCAATCGAGCAGCCACAGCAGCTGCAGAACCGCCGGATGAACCACCCGGTACGCAACGAGTATCCCATGGATTTTTAACGGGGCCGTAATAACTGTTTTCATTGGAGGAGCCCATTGCAAATTCATCCATATTGGTTTTACCAAGCAATACGGTGCCTGCTTGTTGTAATTGGATGACAGAGGTCGCATCGTAAGGTGCGATGAAATTATCTAACATGCGAGAACCGCAACTCGTTTTAATCCCTTGCGTACAGAAAATATCTTTTTGTGCTAATGGAATGCCTAATAATGGATTGGTATTGCCTGCGGCACGCAAGCTATCGGCTTTGGCAGCCTCTTGAAGCGCTTTTTCTGTTGTAATGGTAATAAAGCTATTTAACGTGTTATCCAATCGGTTGATTCGATCGAGAAACAGTTGAGTGAGCTCGACACTTGAAATTCTGTTAGTACTCAATTCATTGGCAAGTTGTGCGATGGTTTTGTTATGCATAATGTGACTATCCTAATTATTCTGTCTCAATGACTTTTGGGACGAGATAAAGTCCTGCTTCAACATCGGGAGCGAGACGTTGAAATGTATCCCGTTGATTGATTTCGGTGACTTGGTCTGGGCGTACGCGTTGTCCCAACTCAATTGAGTGGGCGATCGGCTCAATTCCTTGGGTGTTCACCGCGCTCATTTGGCTAATGGTATTGAAGATGTCAGAAAGTTGTGTTGTATAAAGAGCCACTTCTTCCTCATTCAGATTGAGTTTAGCAAGCTGGGCAATTTTTTTTGTGTCTGCTGTGGTTAAGGACATGTCTCATGCGACTCCAATTAAAAGAGGTCAATTATAATGCTAGCTTTTGAAGAAAAACACTAGGATAATTTTGTCGAAACGGATGGGGATGGAATATTTATTTTTATGGTCGCACAATTAATTGATGGAAAGGCGTTAGCCATTAAACTACGTCGCGAAATAGCGAACACGATTGACAAAAGAGTGGCGCAGGGATTGAGTCGGCCAGGCTTGGCTGTCATTTTAGTAGGAGAGGATCCTGCCTCTTTGATTTATGTGCGCAATAAACGCCTGGCTTGTGATGAGGTGGGTATTCAATCGAGCTATTATCATTTGCCCGCTACCGTGACGACAATGGAATTAATGAATGTCATTCAACGTGTCAATGAAGAGAAGACGGTGCACGGCATTTTGCTGCAATTACCCTTGCCTTCCCATATAGATGATGATGTATTAGAGTTAATCGACCCTAAAAAAGATGTGGATGGATTTCACCCTTATAACCTGGGTCGGTTAGCTCAACGTAGACCCTTACTAAGACCGTGTACACCCTACGGCATTATGAAGATGTTAGACTCAATGGGTCAGCAATATAAGGGTAAACATGCCGTGATCGTGGGGGCATCTAATATCGTGGGTCGTCCTATGGCATTGGAATTATTAATGGCGGGTAGCACAGTGACGGTGTGTCATCGCTTCACGGCCGATTTAGGCAGTTTTGTTAGCCAAGGAGATATTGTTGTCGCCGCGGCTGGTAGGCCAGGGTTGGTTAAAGGGGAGTGGATTAAACCGGGTGCAACCGTCATTGATGTGGCAATGAATCGCTTAGAGAATGGATCGATTATTGGCGATGTAGAGTTTATTAAAGCCAAAGAAAATGCCGCCTGGATAACACCGGTACCAGGCGGCGTGGGTCCTATGACAGTTGTCATGTTATTACAGAACACATTATCTGCAGCGATATCACGTGATTCGGTGTTACCAACCTAAGTCGGTAAGGCTAATTTTATTATCCTGCTTCCCTAGCGCTATATCATCTTGAGCATATTGTTGTGCCTTATTATTAAACAGGTTAAATGGGTTATTCTTGGACATCTTGCGCATATGCTCGGCTGATTCTTCGGCGAAGGGGATTGTATAATTCTCTGCTAGCCGGGTGCCAACCACTACACCTATGTTAACCAGTGCGGCAGAGATTGAAGCAGGGAGAAGACCCTTTGTGAATGCTTTCAATCGAGCTTCTTTGAATAGTGCCGTACTGATGGTCTTGGTAGAAGCATAGTCAAATCCATGAGTAGCCGTTAGTGTTTGACTGGTTAATTTTCTTCTGAGAACCAAATCAGCTGCATTGCCAAAGGTGCTGGTAAACACAGCAGAAGCCGTTGCGGGGAAAACCACAGGCACAAGAGGAAATTCCGTAGCAAAATAATCTGTCATGGCAATGCCAGTGAAGGACAGTATGCTTCTCCCGGCTCTTAAGCCAATCCCCGCTGTTCCTAAGTCAAATGTTTGTCTCCAAGTAGTAGGTAGTGGTAACTTATTGCCCGCAATGATGACCTTGTTGCTAGGAAGAGCAGTCAAGGCAAGATCCAAAGACGAAATTAGCCCAAAGTCTGCCAGATTGACAAAAAAATTAGAAACAGCAGGTTTCGTGTTTGTATCTTCGCCAGAAAGTTCTGTTTCAGCTGGTTGACCTGTATTTTTGCGAGTGTTTGCATAAAGCCCAGATTTGATCGAAGAAGCTTTCATGGAGTGTGCGAAAGTGGCTCTAGAGTATTCTCCAAGACGGATTGTGGTTGAACATAGGCCATAGACCATGGCTTTTGTCCAACTCAAGGCGGGCGGTTTTGCTAGTGGTGCCGCTGTCGCATTGTGTAAGTGAGCTTGGTTAGTAAAAAAGGTGGCAGGTGTTGTGAAGGACACAATTGTAATGGCCGTGGTGCTTATTCTTATTCCATTCCAAGCGATTGCTCCTGGAATACTTTCAGGCTGACTATGTTTCTCAGGCGATGATGGCGTAGGTATCTTATTTCTGGTATCCATAAATTCTCTCGTTTTGTGGGTTAAAAGCAGTTCATTAACAAGGCATTATTGTATATTATGCGTGCATTATAACGGAATTTTTGGATAAATTAAACCAAACCTACGAATTTAAGCCAAAATACATTGGCTCAATAAAATGTCTCTTGTTAAGAGACATTATTCTGTCACCCTCAATCGGATTATTTTGGCAATCAAATCAAATGGTTATTTGCTCATCGTGGAAAAGCGAGACGGGGTCGTGATCGTGGGTTCTGGATGCGGGGGGATGGGCTGAGCTGAGGGAGGAGTAGAGGAGGGTTCTAGTAGAGTGTTCAGCAAGGTGACTGCTGTTGCTTGAACGGTGATTTGCGTCGCCATGGATACAGACTTTGAGAAAAAAAATTTGAGCATAATACCTCCTGGATCAGTGTTGTCCATTTATCAGTGATGTCTTTAAGAAGCTAAACCATATTGTTTCTGACGTCAATTAAGATGTGATAGAATAGGCAAGAATTACGGAATTTGATTTTTTTTTACCAAATTCAATGGATCGAGATTGTTTTATTTATCTTGCAGTTAAGGATTGAATTTTTATCTCAAAATATGGTTAAATCCCCTATTTTCAAAAAATAGGTGTATTTAGGGTTTTTTTAGTTGCGAAAGTGGCGGAACTGGTAGACGCGCTGGATTTAGGTTCCAGTGGGGCAACCCGTGAGAGTTCGAGTCTCTCCTTTCGCACCATGTTATGATAACTGAATCAGTTTCATTGCCTGGTGTTTTTGACTATACTACCCCATAGTGACGGATGAGGATAATCGTGTTATCTGCTTGATTTTATTTGATTATTTATTATAGAGGGTTGTTATGCAAGTATCTGTTGAATCTCCAAGCAAGCTTGAACGACGAGTGACCGTGATCGTTCCTGCTGAGACGTTGAATGAAGCGTATCATCAAAAATTGAATCGCTTGACTAAAACGGCGAAAATAAATGGATTTCGCCCTGGCAAAATACCCTTGCATGTGATCAAACAACATTATGGCGATAAAGCGCAACAAGAAGCATTAAGTGAAGTGATCCAGTCTTCATTTTATGCAGCGATTACCCAAGAAAAACTGAATCCAGTCGGTGTTCCTTCTGTAGAGCCAAAGGCGGTGCTTGCCAATCAGCCACTTGAATTTGTGGCCAGTTTTGAGATTGTGCCAGACATTGAACACGTGAAATTTGAACTCAATACACTAGAAAAACTCACAGCAACTATTGTAGAGGCAGATATTGAAAAAGTATTATCTTATTTAAAAGAACAACATCGAACTTGGAAAAAGGTAGATCGTGCCGCTCAAGAAAAGGATCAAGTTGTCGTTGATTTTAGTGGTAGTATTAATGGGGAGGCATTCTCGGGAGGACAAGCCCATGATTATCCTATTGTGTTAGGCAGCAATACGATGGTTTCTGGGTTTGAAGAAGGTGTTATTGGCATGAAAGCCGGTGAAGACCGCACGATCAAAGTGACCTTTCCTGAGGATTACTTTGCAAAAGAAGTTGCTGGAAAAGAAGCTGCATTTGACATTAAAGTCATTTCAGTATCGGAGCCTAATGAAGTTGAGTTTACTGCTGAGCTGGTTAAGAAGTTGGGAGTGAAAAGTGGTAATCGAGAAGATTTGACGGAGGAAATCAGAAAAAACTTGGAACGTGAATTAGCTCGTGTCGTTAAGCTTAAACTTAAATCAAATATATTTGATATCTTGCTTGAACAAAATCCAATGGAAGTGCCTAAGGCATTAATTGAGCAAGAAGCAAAACGCATTCATGATCAAGTTCATCCGCATCACAGTGAAGATCATCATCATTCAGATGATGAAATGGCTTCTTTTAATCAAGCGGCGAAACGTAATGTCGCATTAGGCCTGTTAGTAGCAGAGCTCGTTAAAAAAAATCAATTGTCCGTTAATCAAGATCTCGTCCAAGCCCATATTGCTGGCATGTCGAGTGTATATGAGAACCCAGCAGAGGTCATTCGTTGGTATGAAAACAATAAACGCGCTTATACTGATATTGAGATGCAAGTGTTAGAAGATCAAGTCATTGAACTGTTACTGAAAAATGTGTCAATTACTGAAAAAGTCATTGGATATCACGAATTGATTAATGCATAACTATTCATATAAGGAAACTATAAGATGAGCTATTACAGTAATTCAGATGCCTTAAGCTCGACGCTTGTTCCTATTGTTGTTGAACAAACCACACGTGGCGAACGTTCTTATGATATTTTTTCCAGATTATTGAAAGATAGGGTGGTATTTATTGTAGGGCCTATCGACGATACCGTTTCAAATTTGGTCGTAGCTCAATTATTGTTTTTAGAATCTGAAAATCCAGATAAGGATATTTCTCTTTATATCAACTCACCCGGCGGTGTGGTTTCGGCAGGTTTGGCAATTTACGATACCATGCAATTTATTAAGCCTGATGTGAGCACAATGTGTCTTGGACAAGCCGCTAGCATGGGTGCTTTGTTATTGGCGGGTGGCGCGGCAGGTAAGCGTTATTGTTTACCGAATGCACGGGTCATGATTCATCAGCCGTTAGGCGGGGTACAGGGGCAGGCTTCTGATATTGCCATTCATGCAGAAGAGACACTTAAAGTGCGTGCGCGTTTAAATAAGATTTTAGCTACGCACACAGGACAACCCGAAGAGGTGATTGCCAAAGATACCGATAGAGATAATTTTATGAGTCCTGAGAGGGCAATGGAATATCGATTAATTGATAAGATTTTAACGGGCCGTCATCTTGTTCCCAGCAAGGAAAAAGTGACTTGAAATTCAATCAATTGACTCCATATAACAAGATAATGAAATGATATTGAGGTTATGTCCTTATGAGTAGTGGTGCGGGTAAAGACAAAGTATTGCATTGCTCATTCTGCGGAAAGAGTCAGCACGAAGTGAAAAAACTGATTGCCGGACCTTCTGTCTATGTGTGTGACGAATGTGTAGCACTGTGTAATGAAATTATTCACGAAGAATCTAAACATACTCAATCAGCGGAATCTGCACTGCCTAAGTTACCTACCCCCACTGAAATTTGCAAGATTTTAGATGAATATGTCATTGGGCAGCCGTACGCTAAAAAAACATTATCTGTTGCCGTATATAATCATTACAAGCGGTTGCGTAATAAGATTAAAGAGAATGAGGTTGAGTTAAGCAAAAGTAATATTTTATTACTGGGTCCAACGGGTAGCGGTAAAACGTTATTAGCCGAAACGTTGGCTAGGTTGTTAAATGTTCCTTTTGTGATAGCTGATGCAACAACCCTGACTGAAGCGGGTTATGTCGGTGAAGATGTTGAAAATATCATCCAAAAATTGTTACAGAAGTGTGATTATGATGTTAGCAAAGCCCAAACAGGTATTGTCTATATCGATGAAATTGATAAAATTTCTCGTAAATCGGAAAACCCATCGATTACACGTGATGTGTCAGGGGAAGGTGTACAGCAGGCGTTACTCAAACTGATTGAAGGTACTATTGCTTCTATTCCCCCTCAAGGTGGTCGTAAACATCCGCAACAAGAGTTTATCCAAGTAGACACCAAAAATATCTTGTTTATTTGCGGGGGTGCATTTGCCGGATTAGATAAGGTCATAAGAGAACGATCAGAAAAATCAGGTATTGGTTTCTCAGCAGAGATACATGGTAAAGAGGATGCCAAATCAAATGATCAATTATTGAGAGAAGTGGAACCTGCGGATCTGATTCGTTATGGTCTGATACCAGAACTGATTGGTCGTTTGCCTGTTCTCGCCACGCTAGAAGAATTGGACAAAGCTGCTTTGGTTAAGATTTTAACAGAACCTAAAAATGCTTTAGTGAAACAATATCGCAAGTTGTTTGAAATGGAAGGATCCATGCTTGAAATTCGTGATGCCGCGTTACAAGCCATCGCTGATCGCTGTGTAGAAAAGAAAACGGGAGCACGCGGTTTACGCTCCATTCTTGAAAAAGTGCTGTTAGATTCAATGTATGAATTGCCATCATTGACCAATGTAACAAAAGTGATTGTTGATGAGGGATGTATAACAGGTGAATCAAAGCCGATTATCATGTATGAAAATACTGAACAGGCATTTGCTGTGTCTGAGTAAGAAGTTTCTTCATCTATTTTATCCATATAGATTATAATCAAGATAAGAGGGTTGCAGTCTATGCTGTTAAACCTGTTTCTGAATTAGCTATTTTAGAGGGCTAACCTATGACGACTAGCGCAACTGATAAAAATCTGTTAGGGGTTCCAGTACTACCGCTACGTGATGTGGTAGTGTATCCGTATATGGTTGTTCCTTTGTTTGTAGGGCGTGAACGTTCCATTAAAGCGCTTGAAGTGGCTATGGCGGTGGATAAGCAAATTTTGGTTACAACACAAAAACATGCTGCAGAAGATCAACCGTCAGAAGAAAGTGTATATCATTTGGGCACATTGGCCACTGTGTTGCAATTGTTAAAATTACCAGATGGTACGGTGAAAGTATTGATTGAAGGTGTCAGGCGCGCCAAAATTGCAAAATTCTTAACGAATAAAGATTATTTTTTAGCAGATATTGAATTGGTGGATGATGAAAATGTGGCTTCTAAAGACATTGAGGTATTGACGCGCTCATTGAAGTCACAGTTTGAACAGTATGTGAAGTTGAATCGAAAAATTCCCACTGAAATTTTAGCCTCCGTATTGGCGATTGAAGATGGCGGACGATTAGCAGATACCATCGCAGCGCATTTATCCTTAAAATTAGAAGAAAAACAAAGAATACTTGAAATGATTGATCTTGATAAACGACTGGAAACACTAGTCGGTGCCATGGAATCTGAGATTGATATGCTGCAGGTAGAGAAAAAAATTCGTGGCCGTGTTAAACGACAAATGGAAAAAACCCAGCGTGAGTATTATCTTAATGAACAAATGAAAGCTATTCAAAAAGAATTGGGTGAGCTGGAAGATGTCCCGAATGAACTCGAATCCTTAGCAAAAAAAATTGAAGCATCAGGTATGCACAAAGAAGCGCATGAAAAAGCCATTGCCGAATTAAATAAATTGAAAATGATGCCGCCTATGTCTGCAGAAGCCACAGTGTCTCGTAATTATCTTGATTGGATGTTGGCGTTACCTTGGAAAAAACGTTCAAAACTCAAAATCAGCTTAACAGAAGCAGAGAACATTTTAGAAGAAGAACATTACGGATTAAAAGAAGTCAAAGAACGGATTATTGAATATTTAGCGGTTCAGAAGCGCGTGAAAAAACTAAAAGGTCCTATTTTATGCTTAGTAGGTCCGCCAGGTGTGGGTAAAACCTCATTAGGCGAATCGATTGCAAAAGCGACCGGACGTCAATTTATTCGCATGTCGTTAGGCGGTGTACGTGATGAGGCTGAAATACGTGGACATAGACGAACGTATATCGGTGCTATGCCGGGTAAGATTATTCAAAAAATATCAAAAACAGATGTTTGTAATCCATTCTTTTTGTTGGATGAGATTGATAAGATGGCAATGGATTTTCGAGGAGATCCAGCCTCCGCATTGCTTGAAGTATTAGACCCAGAACAAAATCACGCCTTTAATGATCATTATCTAGAGGTCGATTATGATCTATCCGATGTGATGTTTGTTGCAACAGCCAATACGCTAGAAATTCCGCCCGCATTACGGGATCGTATGGAAATTATCCGAATTCCAGGTTACACCGAAGATGAAAAGATTAATATCGCATTAAGACATTTGGTGCCTAAGCAAATGGTGGCTAATGGATTGAAAGAGTCTGAAATTGAGATTCCTCAAGAAACTGTACAATATATTATTCGCCATTATACCCGTGAAGCAGGTGTTCGAAATTTGGAGAGAGAAATTTCTAAGATTATGCGCAAGGTAGTCAAAGACATTTTATTAGACCATAAGGCTAAGAAAAAACGCATTGCAATCAGTGACCTAGAGAAATATTTAGGTGTAAGACGTTATCGTTATGATATGGCTGCTGAAAAAGACCAGATTGGCCAAGTTAAAGGCTTAGCTTGGACTGAGGTAGGTGGTGAAATGATGGAAATTGAAGCTGTAACAGTGCCTGGTAAAGGAAAAACAATTTACACGGGTCAGCTGGGTGAGGTGATGCAAGAATCCATACAAGCGGCCTTAACAGTGGTTAAGGCAAGAGCACCTTTGTTAGGCATTTCCAAAGAATTTTTTAACACGCATGATATTCATATTCACGTACCAGAAGGAGCTACGCCCAAAGATGGGCCCAGCGCAGGAATTAGCATGTGTACGGCACTCGTTTCGGTTATTACCCAAATTCCTGTCAGAGCGGATTTTGCCATGACAGGCGAAATAACGCTTCGCGGAGAGGTGCTCGCTGTGGGTGGTATTAAAGAAAAATTATTGGCTGCACATCGAGGAGGCATTAAGAGTGTGATTATTCCAATCGAAAATGTTAAAGATTTGAAGGAAATACCTGATAATATCAAAAAAAACTTAGATATTAAGTCCGTGCGCTGGATAGATGAAGTGCTAGCTTACGCATTAAAGGGCTACCCGGAATATTTATCGAGTCGTCGAAAAAAGATAAAAAGTAAAACAATGGTGAGCGGAACTCAGAAAAAAATACGTAAGGGGGATCGCGCAAGAGCGCATTAATAAAAAAAAGAGAGACATCGCTTGACATAAGTTTCCTGCAATTGGTATAAATCACACATCAAATTTACCCCTAACTAACAAGCTGGGGTAACAGGTGGGAAAGCGTCATTCAACGTACTTTAATTATGGATTGAACAAGGTAGAGGACATATGAACAGAGCAGAGCTTGTTGAAGTTATTGCAGACAATGCGGAAGTGACTAAGGCTGCTGCAGAGCGTGCATTGGTTGCACTACTCGATGCAATTACCTCATCATTGAAAAAAGATGAACCAGTTGTTCTGGTTAATTTTGGTACATTTGTTGTGAAGCAACGAGCAGCAAGAAAAGGCCGTAATCCTCAAACAGGACAAGAAATAAAGATTAAAGCGGCAAAAGTAGTCGGCTTTAAAGCGGGTAAGGCTTTAAAAGAAGCCGTCAAGGAAGAGACCAAAGCGTCCTCAACTTAAGTGTTTCGGATAAAAACTGTCACGTCTTTTTCCAGCACGATGAATTCACTGTGGAATTCTGATAGTTTCGGTGCATGCTTTTTGCAGATATTAAACAAGGATGTGTTGTGTAGTCTGTTATGGGTGCTTAGCTCAGCTGGTAGAGCATCGCCCTTACAAGGCGAGGGTCGGGGGTTCGAACCCCTCAGCACCCACCACGTAACAGATAGTGGCTAGTCCAATCCAAAATGAAAATGGACA
>JAKBCU010000084.1 GCA_021807565.1 Pseudomonadota bacterium
GGTAAAAATTTTTCAGAACTTTCAGGATAAATGCTCGCTATGCCTTCAGCCAGATCTTGTTTTTTCCAGGATTGAAAAGAATGAAAGTGTTTCGTGGTAAACATCGATGATGGTAAGGCATCGGGTGTCCGTGCTAACATGAGATAACGTGACTCAGAGAGTTTAATCATCGTAACGTCTTCATGGGTCATCTGTTCATTTATCTGGTGTGGCAAAATAAGAGATCGTTTCCACCCTCGGCCATTCCAGCCCAGCTGAAATACAGTATCGGTTGCATCGCTTAAAAGGACTTTAAAAAAAATAGCATATTTTTTCAGAGCAGTGCAGGCAGTCGGAATCAATTCTTTTGGCATTTGCAGATAATAATCATCATGATACAAAAAAATCCGGAACAAACTAATGATTCTACCTTGCGGGTTACAGTGTGCTCCTAATGTAGAATGGGTCACCGAAATCTCATCCAGATTGCACGTGAATTGGCCTTGTAGAAAGCGTTTGGCATCAGGGCCGCTGACTTTCAGCAGCCCGAGTGGGGATAGGTCAGTAATCTCAAGTAAGTCGGTAGTTAGCATGTGTTTATTCTAGGGCTTGTTTACAATTGAACAAACCCATTGTAAACAAGCCCTCACGGAAAAGCGAAGAAATGTTTATACTATGTTAGAATAGAGTCCTGATGAAAATGAAACCTAATACAGCCCTATTGATGATCGACCTACAAAATGACTTTTGTCCAGGCGGCCAACTCGCTGTACCTCATGGTGATGAAGTCATTGTGTTGGCAAATCGACTGCAACCTCTTTTTAATTTAGTGATTGCCACGAAAGATTGGCATCCGGCAAACCACGTGAGTTTTGCTGCAAACCATTGGAACTCCAGTGTAGGTAATGTGGTAGAAGTAAAGGGGTGTCAGCAAATATTATGGCCCATTCATTGCGTGCAAGGGTCAGTTGGGGCTGAATTTCATCCTGCTTTGCAAACCGATAAAATTAACCGTATCGTTTATAAGGGTATGGATCCACTCATAGATAGTTATAGTGCTTTTTATGACAATGAGCATGGGAGGGCGACTGGGTTAGCTGACTATTTACATGATCATCACGTTGACACTGTCTATGTGATGGGCTTAGCAACGGAGTACTGTGTTAAATATTCTTGCCTTGATGCCGCTGCCTTAGGTTTTCGCGTCATGATGATAGAAAATGCTTGTCGCGGAGTAGCACTTCATACAGGGGATGTTTCTGCATCTATTGAAGAAGTTAAAAATAGAGATGTGAATCTCATTTCCATGGAAGATATCATTCTTTAAGGAGTAGGATAAAATGGATTATCTGTATAAACACTGGGCTTACATGTGCTTACCGATCGCGATATATGTCGGATTGTTACTCGTTTCCTCCATCAATCAAATTCCTTGGATTATTTTTCTAATTTGGTTGCAGTTTCCTGTTTATTTACTCCATGAATTTGAAGAGCACGCTTATCCGGGTGGTTTTAAAGACTTTGTTAATCACTATGTATTCCATATGACTCATCAAGATATTCCCTTGAATCAAGCCAACATATTCTGGATCAATATTCCTGCTATTTGGATTTTATTTCCGCTTTGTGCCGTGTTAGCTCAACATTATGATTTAAAAATAGGAGCTGTTTTACCTATATTTGGGATGTTTAATGCAACACTACATATTATCGCTGCTATTGTTAAGAAAATGTATAATCCGGGTCTGTTAGCTAGTGTTTTCTTAAATTATCCAAGCGGCATTTATACTATTTATGTGATGCATCAATTGGATCAATTTCATCTGTCGAATTTTACCTATTCATTTCTGATTGCACTGGTGGTCCATGCAATGATTATTGTTTACGCAGTCAGTCGTTATCGTCGCTTGGTTAAGGTCGGCTAGGGTGATTTTATGCTTTTTTAAAATGCACCATATAATTCACCGCAATATCATCACTTAAAAAATAGTTTTTGGATAATGGATGATACTCTAGCCCTGTCATACGAATGAGT
This sequence comes from Pseudomonadota bacterium, assembly GCA_021807565.1. GTDB lineage: Bacteria > Pseudomonadota > Gammaproteobacteria > DSM-16500 > DSM-16500 > JAKBCU01. Next base: position 2,015 of record JAKBCU010000084.1, read on the forward strand.
GTTAAACCAGCGGTTCTGGCCCACCCAGCCAATTCGCTAGGTTTGATAAATTTAGCAAAATCATGTGTATTCTTGGGAAGCATTTTTAAAAGATATTCTGCACCTATAATGGCAAATAAATACGATTTCATAGTACGATTTAAGGTAGAAAAAAATAAATCGCCGCCGGGTTTGACAAGCGTAGCGCCAGCTTGAAGAATGGATCGGGGGTCTGGTACATGTTCAAGCATTTCCAAGCAGGTGACCACATCAAACCGTGCAGGAGAGCGTGCTGCCATCTCTTCAGCTGTTGTCACTTGGTATGCGATGGACAACTGTTCTTCCTGTTGGTGTAAGTTGGCAACTTGAATTAACTCGGGACTCATATCAATGCCGGTAACGTTGGCACCTAATTTCGCCATACTTTCCGCTAAGATACCACCGCCGCAGCCTATATCAACCACTGACTTGCCGGCCAAAGGCGTATAGAGGTTGATATAATTAACGCGAAGTGGGTTAATTTCATGCAGAGTTTTGAATTCGCCGTGTACATCCCACCAATGAGCCGCTTTACGACTGAATTTGTTAATTTCTCTCAAATCACTATTTTGATTATTCATAGTAAGTTATTCAAAATCAGACTTGTCGTGGGTCATCGTTCTGTTTATCATAATAGCTTGTTTTTTAAGTGAAAAATACATTATGACGACAGCCTCCCATCCAGCCACTATTTATTTGAAACATTATCAGGTTCCGCCTTTTTTAATTGATACAGTCGAACTTGAATTTCAGTTAGACGAAGACGTTACAATGGTGACATCGATCCTTGTCATTGAAGCAAATCCCGAAAGCCATGCTGCCAAGAATACGTTAGTTTTGCAAGGGGAAGCACTTCAACTTGAAGCAATCCATTTAAATGGTACGCAGTTGACAGCAGCACAATTTAAGCAAGACGCATGTTCGCTGACCATTATGAATATGCCTAAAAAAGCCACCCTCAAGATCCAGACTCGTCTTCAACCACAGCATAATACCGCATTAAGTGGCCTATACAAATCCAGTGGCAATTTTTGCACTCAGTGTGAAGCACAAGGATTTCGGCGCATCACCTATTTTTTAGATCGTCCCGATGTTATGTCTCGTTATACCACCAAACTCATCGCTGATACAAAAAAATATCCGGTGTTACTCTCTAACGGTAATCTAATCGATTCAGGTAAATTAGCGAATGGCAAACACTGGGTAGTATGGCAGGATCCTTATCGCAAGCCCTCTTATTTATTCGCTCTCGTCGCAGGTGATTTTGACTGGGTTAAAGACAGTTTTAAAACAGCATCTGGCCGCCACGTGGAATTATGCATTTACGTCGAAAAAGGACATGCCGATAGAGTCACCCATGCCATGCAAGCAGTAAAAAAAGCGATGCGTTGGGATGAAGTGGAGTATGGTCGCGAATATGATCTTGACATTTACATGATTGTGGCAGTGAGTGATTTTAATATGGGGGCCATGGAAAACAAAGGGCTCAATATCTTTAACACAAAATATATTTTAGCTAAACCGGATATGGCAACGGATTTAGATTACATTCATATTGAGTCAGTGATTGCTCATGAATATTTTCATAATTGGACAGGTAATCGAATTACGTGTCGTGATTGGTTTCAATTAAGCTTGAAAGAAGGTTTAACCATTTTCCGAGATCAATGCTTTACTGCTGACACCACATCTAAAACTGTCGCACGTATCTTGGACGTGAATGATTTAAGAGTGTCACAATTTCCAGAAGATGCTGGCCCGTTAGCACACTCTGTACGTCCTGAATCGTACATTGAAATAAATAATTTTTATACCTCGACCATTTATAATAAAGGCGCTGAGGTCATTAGAATGATTCATACATTTGT
>JAKBCU010000034.1 GCA_021807565.1 Pseudomonadota bacterium
CGTTGAATGTTTTGCAACCAAAGGGCAGTTTTTTGGTAAAAATATTTCAAGGTGAAGGCGTTGATTCCTTTTTAGTTGAAATGAAACGCCGGTTTCAAAAAGTCATTATCAGAAAACCAAAAGCATCTCGTGATCGCTCTAAAGAAATATATTTGTTAGGGATCGAGAAGCGTGACAGCTGAGCGAGGCCCAATGGAAGGATGGTCCGGCAATGCGTTATTTAGTAAGGAAAAAGCACAAATACAACGTGTTTGTCGAGTATAAAGCGTGATATTCATGTTTTCTAGTTTATATTTTTAAGTTCAGGTATGATTATTACTATATCAGTTGTAGTTAGCTTCGAAGAAAGGGGCCTATAAAGTGAACGATACAATCAAAACAATTCTGCTCTGGATGGTTGTTATTATCATTCTTGTTTCAGTCTTTAATGTCTTTGGGCCCAGACGTGAGCCAGAAGAAAAAATGAGCTATTCCTCATTTATTAATGAAGTGAAACAAGGCAATGTGAGCTCTGTTACGATTATTGATCAGGATTTAACTGGAGTGACTCAAAACAACAAAACGTTTGCGACCTATTTGCCAATGGCAAATGATACGCAATTGTTAGGCGAGTTGGTGAGTAAGGGTGTTTCTGTTAAAGGTAAACCGCCAGAACAACCTGGTTTATTGGTCCATCTTTTAAATTTGTTACCTTGGATTATTTTATTTGCAATCTGGATCTATGTATTGCGTCAGCAGACTGGCGGAGGGAAGGGGGGCGCTTTTACCTTTGGTCGTAGCCGCGCGCGTTTGTTAGGTGAAGATCAAGTCAAAGTGACGTTTGCCGATGTGGCAGGGGTAGATGAGGCTAAAGAAGAAGTAAAAGAGTTGGTTGAGTTTTTGCGTGATCCAGGTAAGTTTCAAAAATTAGGCGGCAAAATTCCTCAGGGGGTTTTGTTAATAGGCCCTCCAGGTACGGGAAAAACATTATTAGCAAAAGCCGTAGCAGGTGAGGCTAAAGTTCCATTTTTTACCATATCTGGATCTGACTTTGTTGAAATGTTTGTTGGTGTTGGCGCTTCACGTGTACGTGATATGTTTGAACAAGCAAAAAAACAAGCGCCATGCATTATTTTTATCGATGAAATTGATGCGGTAGGTCGTCACCGGGGTGCCGGTCTTGGAGGCGGGCATGATGAACGCGAGCAAACATTAAATCAGTTGTTGGTTGAAATGGATGGTTTCCAAGGAAATGAAGGTGTGATCGTGATTGCTGCAACGAATCGTCCTGACGTACTGGATAATGCCTTGCTAAGACCAGGTCGTTTTGATAGGCAAGTTGTTGTGAGCTTACCTGATGTTCGAGGGCGCGAACAAATTCTTAAAGTCCATATGAAAAAATTACCTTTAGCAGATGATGTGAATGCCGCTGTGATCGCAAGGGGTACACCTGGATTTTCGGGTGCAGATCTTGCCAATATTGTTAATGAAGCGGCATTGTTTGCAGCACGAGCGAATAGACGTACGGTCAGTATGGAAGAATTCGAGAAAGCAAAAGACAAAATCATTATGGGAGCGGAACGTCGTTCTATGGTAATGAGCGACTCTGAAAAGAAACTGACAGCGTATCATGAGGCGGGTCATGCTATTGTCGGGTTGATTGTTCCTGAGCACGATCCAGTGCATAAGGTAACGATTATTCCTCGTGGTAGGGCACTGGGTGTTACGATGTTTTTGCCCGAGAGTGACCGTTACAATTATACTAAAGAACATTTAGAAAGTAAGATATCCAGTTTGTTTGGCGGACGCGTGGCAGAGGAACTCATTTTTGGTTTTGACAAAGTGACCACGGGCGCTTCGAACGATATCCAAAAAGCCACCGAGTTAGCCAGAAGCATGGTGACAAAATGGGGTCTTTCTGAAAAATTAGGGCCATTAACGTTTGGTGATGATGAGAAAGAAGTTTTCTTAGGTCATGCGGTGGCTCGTCATAAAGAAATTTCTGAAACTACCTCGGGCATAATAGACCAAGAAGTCCACGATATCATTAGCAAAAACTATAAACGTACAGAAAAAATCTTGAAAGAGAACTTAGATAAATTACATGTCATGGCTCAAGCACTCGTCAAATACGAAACCATCGTAATCGACCAAATTCAAGATGTGATGTCAGGAAGACAGGTGCGGGAACCAAAAGGTTGGTCTGATAACCAAAGCGATAAAGCAAATTCACTCAATAAAAACAAGGATGTTCAAGAAAATGGAACAATCAATTCAACCGATAGTGACACACTTTTCTCAAAACAAGATGAATAATTCTTTACCTTCTGCTTCACCTTCGACCCGCTTGTATTTTGGAACAGATGGTATCCGAGGCCGGGTGGGTGTTTGGCCTGTTACGCCCGATTTTGTTCTCAAGCTGGGTTGGGCTGCAGGCAAGGTATTGGCTTTACAGGGGTTTGGTAAGGTCTTAATTGGAAAAGATACTCGTATTTCTGGCTATATGTTTGAATCAGTCTTAGAAGCAGGATTTACTGCGGCTGGGATCGATGTTCACTTGTTGGGTCCCATGCCTACGCCTGCTGTTGCTTATTTGACCCGTACCTTACGAGCGCAGGCAGGTGTTGTGATTAGTGCATCGCATAATCCTTACTACGATAATGGAATTAAGTTTTTTTCTGCCCAAGGTACCAAATTGCCTGATTATTTAGAAATAGCAATAGAAGAACAGATTGAAAAACCGATGACCACAGTAGACTCCGCTAAGTTGGGTAAGGCGGTTCGAATTGTAGATGCACCAGGTCGCTATATTGAATTCTGTAAGAGTACCATTTCTCCTGATACCACGCTCAATGGGCTTAAAATAGTAGTGGATTGCGCTAATGGTGCTTCCTATCATATCGCACCTAATGTGTTTACGGAGCTTGGCGCTGAAGTGATAGAGATTGGAATTGATCCTAATGGTTTGAATATCAATCTTAATTGTGGTGCCACTCAATTAGATTTATTGAAAAAAACTGTGCTCCAGGAAAAAGCAGATTTAGGCATTGCTCTGGATGGCGATGGTGACCGCGTTATCCTGATTGATCATCATGGGCAGGTTCTGGATGGAGATGAATTACTGTATATAGTCATAAAGCATAAACAAACATTAGGACTTTTCAGAGGCGGTGTAGTGGGTACTGTGATGTCCAACTTTGGGTTGGAAAAAGCACTTACCCAAATGCATATTGATTTTGTTCGTGTGCCAGTTGGAGACAGGTATATCATAGCAGAGTTGGCAAAACGTGCTTGGCATTACGGCGGTGAGCCTTCAGGTCATATACTATGTTCTGAAATGATTACGAGCGGAGATGGTATCGTGACTGCATTGCAGGTGTTGTCTGTGATGTGTTCCACAAAAAAAACATTAACGGAACTGAAACAAGGCTTTCAGAAATACCCGCAAGTGTTAATCAATGTGGAAGTCACGACTAATGAAGATCCGCTACAGAATGAACATATTAATCATGCAGTGAAACACATTCAGCGTGAGTTGGGCGAGGCAGGCAGAATACTCCTTAGACGCTCAGGAACAGAGCCCTTAGTCAGAGTCATGGTAGAGGGAGAAGATTATGTGAACGTAAGTAGGCTCGCGGCTGAGTTGGCAGATAGAGTAAAAACAGCATTAGGTAGGAAAAGTTGACAATCAAAATGGTATGTTGAGTGAGGTTGTGTAGACAGTGACAGATTGGTTTTGAAAATACATCTCTAACACAGTACCCCCAGCCCGGGCTACGTCCGGGGGTAAAGTGAATAGCAGTCTCCTCAGTCGGCCATATCCTTTAGCTTTCTAAGTGCTTTAACTTTTACAACTTTATGCGCGGGTTTTGCCTTAAACATAACCTCTTCGCCTGTAAAGGGATTGATACCTTTACGAGCTGGTCTTGCTGGCTTCTTAACGACAGTGATTTTAAGCAGTCCAGGCATAGTAAATTTACCAGGCCCACGAGACTTGACATGCAACTCGATCAAAGTGGTTAAACCATCTAGAACGCTCACTACCTCTTTTTTTGCGAGCGAGGTCATATCAACTAATGATTTAACGATACCACCCTTGGTTAATGGATCTTTAATAACGGGTAGTTTCTTTGATGATATCACCTTCACTGGTTTCTTCTTCACTGATTTCCTTGTGGATCTGGCAGAAGCTTTTTTAGCAGCCATTGTTGATTCCTCTTAAAGTCAAAATGATGCAGTACTTACAATAGCATATCTTTATAATTTTGCGAGCACTTTTATACGCTAACCGTATTTTTACGAAAAAAAAACTTGGGTAAAGCTAGCTGAAAAGAAAAGGTTTTTTACATGGCTGCCTGTATTGGGGCTTGCTTGTTTTCGATGGTTGCTATAGAATCCCGTTTCTTTAAATACTCCCCGGAGTAGGAGTCAGATGAAAACATATAATGCAAAAAATGAAACAACAACACAGGGTTGGTACATAGTCAATGCCTCTGGGAGAACGCTAGGTAGATTAGCAACAGAAATCGCGAGGAGGTTACGGGGTAAGCATAAACCGGAGTATACGCCCCACGTTGATACAGGGGATTATATTGTTGTGGTTAATGCAGCCCAAGTCAAAGTGACTGGCAATAAAAGAAAAGACAAGGTCTATTATAGTCACTCAGGGTTTCCCGGTGGGATAAAAGAAATGACTTTTGAAAAGCTTTTAGCTAAAAAACCTGAACAAATTATAGAGATTGCCGTAAAAGGCATGTTACCAAAGAATCCACTGGGTTATGCTATGTATAAAAAATTGAAAGTTTATGCAGGCTCAGAGCATCCTCATACAGCGCAACAGCCGCTGGAACTTGTTATTGATACGGAATAATGATTATGGCAGTGAATACAGAACAACAACGTTATTATGGTACGGGAAGGCGTAAAACGTCTTCGGCTCGCGTTTACCTAAGACCAGGCAATGGTAGTATTACAATTAATAAAAGCGCGTTAGACCAATACTTTGGTCGTAAAACGTCTCAAATGATTGTACGCCAACCGCTTGAACTAACTAACATGGCTGATCGATTCGACATTATCGTCTCAGTCGCTGGCGGTGGAATAAACGGCCAGGCTGGTGCTATTCGTCATGGCATAGCACGCGCCTTATTACAGTACGAGCAAGAGAGTGGCGCTGATACGAATGCGGAAGATTCCATACGCAAATTATTGCGTAAAGCTGGGTATTTGACCCGAGATGCGAGAGAAGTTGAACGTAAAAAAGTTGGCCGCCATAAAGCACGTAAAGGTACTCAATATTCCAAACGGTAATGCCCCAGTTTTTATTGGGAGTTCGTCTACGGGGTATTGGGGTATCGGGATCGGCTCTGACATAGTCTACGTTCGAACACTAGTTTCTTAGCCAATGAGTAGTTGTTTGATAGGGGGTAATGAAAAATGGCAATTGTTACTAATAAACGTTCTGTTATGATGCTTTATTCAGGTGCGCTAGATGTATTTAGTCATCGTGTTCGTATTGTTCTAGCAGAGAAGGGAGTGTCGGTCGATGTGATTAATGCAGATTTCCCAGATAAACTGGAGGATTTGCACGAACTGAATCCCTATGGCACAATGCCAACGTTAGTAGATCGTGATTTAGTCCTGTATGATGCGAATATCATTATGGAATATCTCGATGAGCGCTTTCCGCATCCTCCCTTGATGCCTGTCTACCCTGTCGCTCGAGCCAAAACTCGATTAATGATTTATAGAATTGATCGTGAATGGGCTGTTTTGGTGAATAAAATTAATAAAGGCAAGCCAGCTGATGCTCAACAAGCATGTAAAGAACTACGAAATTACCTGATTAAGTTAGCGCCCGTTTTTAATGGTTCTTCTTTTTTTCTTAATGAAGAATTCTCGCTAATTGATTGCTGTATTGCACCCATTTTATGGCGTTTGCCAGCCTGGGATATTACGTTACCTTCTGAAGCGAAATCGGTGATGCGATATGCTGAAAGAGTATTCGCTAGAGATTCTTTTCAAGCTAGCTTGACGGAGGCGGAACAAGAATTAGGAAAAACTCAGGTTGAATTTGCTTGAAGTTTCAGTGCATCGTTAGCGGTGATCCATCGAGTTTCATAATAGGTTTAACAACATGAGGGAATTATGACATCAAATAAACCATATTTGATTCGTGCATTTTATGAATGGATTATTGACAATGGATGTACCCCATTTATTGTAGTGAATGCCACTTTTTCTAGATGCGTTGTTCCACAAGCCTTTGTAGAAAACGGAGAAATTACTCTTAATATATCGCCAGATGCTGTGAGGGACTTAAAGATATCCAATGAGGCGGTGGAGTTTAGGGCTTCTTTCTCTGGTATAGTGCACATTGTCTCAGCTCCAGTCAAAGCAGTGCTTGCTATTTATGCTCAAGAAAATCAGCAAGGTATGTTTTTTGATTATGAAGAAGACGTGGCCATTTCGGAAGATAATTGGAGTTCGCCAGAGGGGCGTACTCAGCCATCCTCCGATGCATCGCTTTCCCAATCCAAAGACACTAAGAAAAGAGCATCTCACCTAAGCTTAGTAGAGTGATGTGAATCAAGAAGCGGCGTACTGGCTTCACAGTAGCAAAAGGGTGGACTCGCTATGCTTTGCCTACCCTACATCTAATTGTACAAGTTAAAATTGAGAATGGCCTTTAGTTTGTTTTGATTTTTTTAGTATGAAAAACAAGCCTGAAATCCTTATAAAACAATAAACATTTACAGTGAGGATCCTAGATATGATGAGCGCAGGTACAACGAAGGCAATCAATCAATTTTTAGCAGATTCTGCCAATGACCCTGGTTCCACACATAAAGAAATAAAATTTAATGATACTCTCGTTTGCATTCCCATTTGCGTCGGTTATCCGGAAGCATTAACCGGTGCGCAGCTATCTAAAACAATACGCTATTACCAGCGCGCAACTCACGTTAAAGAGATCTGTATTTACCTGAGCCCTTACACAGATCCATTTTGTGATCCTGAAAAGCTACAGGAAGCAAGAGAATTTGCCATTCAAGAATGGATTAAAAATCAACCAATTTTGTCTTTCGAAGAGAATACGGTTAAGGTGTCTAAACAATGGAAAAATAGTAAAGTAACGGTGATTCTCCAAGACGACTTAGAAAAAAACAACCAATATATCGAGATTAAACAATCTGTTGATGAATTAGTCAAAACAACCGAGAACATTCAAAAACTTACGGAAGAAGCTGCAGAGGATTTTTTAGATCGCAAAATCAAGCAAAATAAAACAAAAGAAGAAAAAACGAGTGATGAACAATATGGCATCCTGAAAAAAAGAGCCATTGAACACTTGGCTCAGGAGATTGCATATTTTTGTTATTGTGTATTGACTAAAACTCAACACGATGAAGAAAAATTACTTGATCCATCCCAATTAATGGATAGAGTAGTCATCCATTATAATAATAAGTTATATCGTGCAATGCTTGAAGCAGCAACACTAATAGGTACTCAAGGGAAGTTTGTCAAAAAGGCAACGGTAATACAGGCGTTACAGGTTAAAAAATCGAATAACCAGTTGGGCGAGTATAAGTTTGATTATTTACTTAATACAAAGGAATGCTACTCAAAAAATAATGAATCTGTAAACAATCATCCGATAAAAGAAGTAGTAATGGATGAAAAAGAAGCGCAATTGGCAAAAGAAGCTGCTGTATTTTATACACACATTCCACCTGAACTGAGAGGACCAACGGCGGCTGAATTTTTTGCTGTTGTCTATTGTAAAGTTCATCAAGGACAAGCGTTAGAGTACAAGAGTGTCAAAGAGAGTGCAGATACGAATTTCTTATTGACTCGACAGTGTTAGGACTGGGTCCGGTTGACAGATTGCAGAGGCTGTTATCGTGAGTTCAGCGCAGGATGACACTCATTAGGAAGCATCTGCTTTTTGGGTCAGCAGTAAGTGGCCAAAATCTGTTTAAGAGCTGCCTGCGAGACAGGTTTTATAACCACTTCATTGGCACCGGCATCTAAACAGCGTTGTTTGTCTTCGTTTTCTGAATAGCCGGTTAGGGCAACAATTGGAAGTTTATTTTGTGTGTTTTGTTGTTCTCTGATGACTTTGATTAGCTCGAACCCATCTATTTCAGGTAATCCGATATCGACAAAAATCAAATTAAAAGGGTCTCTTAACATCGTCATGGCTTGCTCAGCACGATCCGCTATGATGACTTCGCAGCCGAGTTCTTCGAGCATTTTTTTATGTATAATTTGAATCAATGGGTTGTCTTCTACCAATAAAATTTTCTGATTTTTTTTGATATGACCGTAAAAAATGTTTGTTTCTTTAGCATGTTTCACTAGGTTTTCGATAGGAGCTAATGCAAAATCGACTGTAAAGTAAAAAGTGGATCCTTGGTTCATTTTGCTTTTTAATTGTATTTTGCTTTTGAGTAATTTTAAGAGTTTTCTGACTATTGCAAGACCAAGACCTGTGCCAGTTAAATCAGTTTCTTTGGTATAGAGATTTCCGCCTTGATAAAATTTTTTAAAAATCAATTTTTGTTCTTTAGTGGAAATACCAATTCCTGTATCTTCAATAGCGATTTCTAATCTGGCCTTATTTGAAAAAATTTTTTTTAAGCTGACATGAATAGATACAGACCCCTTTTTTGTGAATTTGATGGCATTACCAAGAAGATTCACTAACACCTGTCGAATGATACGAGAGTCTGTAATAAAATCCTCAGGTATATTGTTTGGGTAATTCAAAAATACAGAGATATTTTTTAACTTAGCAGCGCCATCGAGCATCCCTACCACTTCATGTAATAATTTTTTTAGATTGATAGGAGCATCAGCTAGCTTTAGGTTATTTGTCTCCAGTCGACTATAGTCCAAGATGGTATTGACTAAAGATAATAAATAAGAACTAGAGTGTATAATATGCTTTAAGTAGTCTTCGCGTTTTTCAGCAGGGATATTGTCTTCTAAAAGATTCGCAAAACCTATGATGCTGGTAAGCGGGGTGCGTAGTTCATGGCTTACCATAGCAAGAAATCGAGATTTAGCCCGATTGGCTGCTTCCGCTTTTTGTTTAGCTACTTTGAGATTGAATTCCATTTTTTTGCGATCCGTTATATCGAGGGAAACGCCTAATATGCCTTGAGTTTTACCTGACTGATCGTGGAAAGGCGTTTTCTTGGTTAAATAAATGGTTCCATCGGGCCCATGTTCTTCAATATCACTTTCTCGATTAGTTTTTATTATTTCAAGATCTATTTTTTGAATCGTTGAACCGAGTTCTTGACCTAATAAATCAATATCATTTTTGTTTAGAATGGCTTCGGGCGAAGGTAAATTTAGAAAAGTGGCCAGATTCTGGTTGCAGCCTAAATAATAACCGTTATTATCCTTCCAGTAGACAAATCCGGGTAATATGGTAAGAATAGATTTGAGTGACCTTATTTCATCTTGCAATTCACGAATGAGTTGGTCTTTGCTTTTGTTCATACTTTCTTCCGAATTTAGAATTAGGTTAAAGCAGCCCATTATCCCCCTCTTGGGATCTGTGGGCAATATCTCATTGGGGGAGTTACAATGGACTGTTTTTAACATCAGTATGGCTGATGCCATACTGATGCTAAATTATGAAAGCGTTATTCGAGTAGAAGCAAGGTATTAAGCTTGAGTAATTCGAATGTACTCAAATACTTTGACAACATCTTCAACGCCAGCAGTGGTTCTTGCAATGTCAATGGCGATGTTTGCTTGATCGGGAGGTACTATTCCCATTAAATACACTGTCCCATTTTCCGTAAATACTTTAATTTGGCTTGGATCTAAGTCATTATTTGCTACCAATTTGGCTTTGATTTTAGCGGTAATCCAGGTGTCACTCATTCGTACCAAAGAAGTCGTAGGAGCAGCAATAGTAATCAGATTGTGAATTTTTTCCAAACCAGATGATTTTCTCACGAGCTCTTCTATTTCATTTTTTTGCGTATCATTTTCTACTTGACCTGCTAGTAAGACAGTATTATTGAATGTGACCACGGATACATTCGTGTTTTTAAATTTATCCGTATCGAGATAAATTTTTCGATAGGCCGCCAAAGTGGCATAATGATCATTCATGGATTCTTTAATGCTTTGCCTAGTATACACAGCTTGTGCGCCGCTGATGGCGGCAGTTGCACATCCTGATACAATAAAACTTAACAATAAACACGATAAAAAAGATTTTTTTAGTACTGCATCCATGCAATTCTCCTTGAGTAACAATTTCTGCGGCTCATGCGAAGTCACCTATGCATGCAATGCATGGGTGGTGCAATCCGCCTGTTAGAATTTAATGAGTGTATTGAAAAATTTTCACTACACGTTGTACCCCTGCAACTTGTCTTGCTATATCGACAGCGATATCTGCTTGCTCGCGGCTAACGATACCCAGCAGATACACACTGCCGTTCTCAGTGACCACTTTAATGGTGCCAGAAGCCAGCCCTTTCGTTGCTAACATTTGGGTTTTAATTTTAGTTGTAATCCAGGAATCGCTTGCATGGGTTAATGATGAAGTAGGTCCTTTGATTGTGATTTCATTATAAACTTTCGTGACACCTGCCGTGTGACGTGCAAATCCATCCGCTTGTTGTTTTAATTGCGGCGAAATCGCTTCTCCAGTCAATAATACGACTTGATTGAAACACGTTACCTCGATATGGGTATTGTCTCTGAATTCAGGGGTAGCATGAATTTGATTATAAATAGAATTTGCAATTTTCTGATCAAGGGCAATTTTTTCTAATTTACGATGATCGTAAACGACCGCAACGCCAGCAGCACCGGCTGCGGCTCCTGCAACAAAAATGCAACCTTGTAATGATAAGATAATGGCAGCCATTAATAATAATTGTTTCATGTCATTGTCTCCCCGTGTCCAAATAATTGATAATCAACAATATCACAAATACAGTGGATAACCAGTAAATGATTCTCCTGAATCCGTGCCGTTTCGGTGGCAGGTATACGGATTTCAATATCATCCTCTGTTAAAATTTCAGCTATTTTACCACCATCTTTGCCCGTTAAAGCAACTATATTCATTTGTCTATCATGGGCGGCTTTAATGGCATTAATAACGTTCATTGAATTACCACTGGTGGAAATGGCAAGAAGAATGTCTCCTGGTTGCCCTAACGCACGTAATTGTTTGGCAAATATTTCATTGTAATGGTAATCATTTGCAATGGAAGTAATGGTTGCCATATCAGCAGTTAATGCAATCGCGGGTAAACTAGGTCTCTCATCTTTAAAACGGTTAAGCATTTCAGAGGAAAAATGCATGGCATCACAAGCAGAACCCCCATTACCACAGCATAATATTTTGTACCCTTCCAGTAAGCAATGTACCACCTTTTCAGCGGCAATTGCCACGGTGGGAAGTATTGAGTCAGCCGTGGCTATTTTGGTATGTATGCTGTCGCTAAAAGTTTGTCTAATTCGTTCTATGAGAGTATTCATTGTGGGTTATCAAATCAAAAAAATTTAATGGGAAAAGCGTCTTTTATCCATTCAACATGATGTTGAGTGATTCCAATAATATCAAAACGACAGTGTATGCGGTCCAATAGTTTTTTTTGTTGTAAATACATCAATGCCGTTTGAATAATGTTACGTTGTTTCCTCTGGGTGATGCTTTCTAAGGCATTGCCAAAATGATCATGCTTGCGAGAACGAACCTCAACAAATACAAGATCCGCTTTGTCTTGCATGATTAAATCAATTTCTCCCTGTTTACTGCGATAATTTTTCGCAATGAACTGAAATCCTTGTTGAAGTAAAAACTGGCAAGCAGCGCTTTCAGCCTGTTGGCCCAATAGGTTTTTAGGGACGTCCATTGTGTATTGTGGTCCAAGATAAATAACGATAAATTTTTTGTTGCTGCGTTAATGTGAGCGCACCGGTCGCACCTTGAATAGGGAAAAGAGGTAATTTTTCAAGTCGTGCAAACTGGTTGCTCAGTAAATAAGCATCATGACCTACTGCGAATAAACGATTATAGCTTCCTTCTTTTAGAGTGTGGTTATTGTGATGACCTGCCATTTCTAATACCCAAGGAATATCACAGAAGATAACACCGTTTAAATCACTGTCTTTTTGAGGTGTAGGCGCGCCTGAGTAGACGGTTGAGGTCGCATAAATAGGCACATTATCTGCGTAATAATATTTTAATAAAGGCACAATTTCACGTGCTTTGTCAGGTTCTGCGAGTAGAAAGATAACATCAAAATCTTGCCTGCGTTGCTGTTCTAATGACGATTGCGTATTGTCCACTGACCTGTTGCTACGAGTTTGGTTTGGGTTGACATGAAGTAAACTCGCAATCTCAGCGGTTAAATTATTTTTTGAATTGAAGTAATAGATATCACTGACAGTGCCCCCACTGGATTTCCAACGACTGATTAATTGGTTGGAGACTCGCTGACCCCAGGTATTTTGTGGTGCAATAATGATGGCTTTTTTGAGCCCAGCAAATGCCGCTTTGTTAGCGACTTGCTGAGCTTCATCATCAGGAGAAAGGCCATATTCATAAAAATTAGCGGGCAAGGAGCCAAACCATAAATCGGTATAATTCAAAGCTAACGTGGGAATAGAAAAACTTCCCTGATTCAGCAGAGACTTCACATTTTCTTTTGTGAGAGGCCCAATCACGGTATCTGCTCCTTCTGCAAGTGCTTGCTGATAGAGGCTTGGTATCGATGAATTGGAATGAGTGTCATAGAATGAAAGCGTTTGTTCCGCATGGGTACTCGCGGCTGATTGATAGTAAGCACTTAAAAAGCCATCTCTTACCGCTTGCCCAGAGGCACTGAGTGTGCCTTCAAGTGGTAATAATACAGCAAGATGATGGGGCGATTTTATAGTTTGCAGGCTTGTTAAAGTGCTATCATCGGGGAATAAGCTGTTAGCAGGATGCGAGGTGTTTTCTGCCCGCCACTGGATCAACTCAGTGACTAATTGAGATGTATTATTGCCTGACTGTTTGTTGATGAGAGCCAGTTTAATCCAGGCCGCAATGGCAGGTGTCGAAGTCTGGTTTAGCCCACTTTGCAATTGGTGCTGTGGAATTTGTTGCAATCGGTGCCAGATCATTGTAGGGTTGTTTGATTGCCAAAAGGTAGGGTCATTAGGAAAAGTGTATACATTAATCGATTCATTGGATATGGTTTTGGTAGTGCTGGGCTTTTCACTGAGAAGATTAGGTGTAGCGCAACCAGATAATCCAACCAAGGATAAGGCCAGGGTTGTCACAAGCAGCATAGGTCTGATCATAGCGAAATCCATGGTAATGAATACGCTGTAAAGATAACATGTTGCTCTATGAATATAAATCCCAAGAATAACAATTGCGGCACATTATACGTGGTAGCGACTCCCATCGGCAATTTAGAGGATATGGGAGCGAGAGCGATTAAAATATTGCAGTTTGTCCAATGTATTGCAGCCGAGGATACTCGGCATAGTTCGACGTTATTACAGCATTTCTTCATTAATACGCAGTTGGTTGCATTGCATGCGCATAATGAAAAAGACTATACGGCGTACCTGATTCAACGATTATTAGCAGGGGATTCCATTGCTTTGATTAGCGATGCAGGAACACCTCTGATTAGTGACCCGGGGTTCTTGCTGGTGCGGGCAGCAAGAGCGGCTGGTGTGCCGGTTGCTCCCATTCCCGGGCCTTGTGCCGCGATTGCGGCATTAAGTGTCTCAGGGTTGCCCACCGACCGTTTTTCATTTGAAGGATTCTTACCGGCTAAATCTCATGCACGTATTCAACAGCTAGAGCGCTTAAAAGGGGAGTACCGCACGATGGTGTTTTACGAGGCACCGCATCGAGTGTTGGCGTGCCTTACCGATATGCAAGCCGTACTAGGTGAGACTCGATTCGCTGTGTTCGCTCGAGAACTGACGAAACGTTATGAAACGATTCAATCCGGTACATTCACTGAACTGATTCAGTTTGTCGCTAATGACCCTAACCAACAACGAGGAGAAATCGTTTTAGTGGTTGCCGGTCAAAGAGAAACCGCTATCGCGTCGAACTTGGCAGATAATACCCATTTATTAACTACATTATTAGCCGAGCTGCCTTTAAAAAAAGCCGTCGAGTTGGCTGCCGACATTTCAGGTTGTCGGAAAAATGAGTTATATGATCTGGCATTAAAACTAAAAAAATAGACATCACATTATCCTACATTCAGCAGTGAAAACCGACTGTAAAGGTCTACACGGTTGTAACTGCTGAATTTAGGATTATCAAATTATAAAAAAATACGGTATTCTAGGCCGGTAGAGTTGGCCGAGACAGTCGCTGTTTCAATTTTTTGAATCAGAGGAAAGTCCGGGCTCCATAGGGCGAGATGCCAGGTAATGCCTGGGAAGCGAAAGCTTACGGAAAGTGCTACAGAAAATAAACTACCAGAGAGATTTGGCAAAGGTGAAAAGGTGCGGTAAGAGCGCACCGCGCAGCTGGTAACAGACGCGGCATAGTAAACCCCATCTGGAGCAAGACCAAATAGGAGCTTATGGTAAACAGCGTCGTTATAGCTGGGTTACCCAGTGTGGCCCACACTTAAGCTCGGGTAGGTTGCTTGAGGTATTTGGTGACAAATATCCTAGATAAATGACTGTCCACGACAGAACCCGGCTTATTGGCTGACTCTACCTTTTTATATCCAGTACTGTGAATTTTCATGGATTTTCTGATGAATCGCATCGCATTCGTTGTGGCTTTGGTAACGTTGCTGTAGATTCATATAGACTTTTCTGATGGCTGCGCACTATGCTGATACACTCTTGGTTGCCTTCTTTAATAGCGAGTTGGATAGGCGTCAATGGTATGGGTGTGGATCCTTGGTCGTAATACACCGCGATCAGTTTGTCTAGATCGATATGGCCTGCATAATCAAGCAGTAATGTTAGGCAGTTCCCTTTCCCTAGCCTGGCAGCAGTATGGAACACACTTTCATTCAAAACTACTTCTTTTTTAGAATATTTTTCCCCTATCCATGAGCCAGTTGAATACGCTTTAGAGGAAAGCATGTTAGTGATGGCTTCTTGATTATCTTCTGCTATCAGTCCAAATAAAGATGTTTTCTGATATGAAAACAAGGTTCTTGGGTTCATCACAGCCTCCGACTTACCATGTCTTATGCCGATATAAAAAAATTATATATAATTCAATATGTTAAATAAAATATAGCTATCCTCAACCGGGCAACCCAACTCTGTTTAAGTATACTATACTGAGTTAAGGAAAGCAGAAAACCTTAGCAGATTAGGGGGTGGCTATGCAAGAGCAGAGAGCGGCTCTATCTTCTTTAAATTTTGTTTGGATCGGTCCACCTAACTTCAAGCAAGGAGGGCACGATGTCGTTGGGGTGGAATCAATCGCGCGCCATCAGCCGAAAAACCCAATGGTTTTTTGGTGTCAAGAAGCCTATGTCAACGAATATCGAATCTATTTTAAAGAAAAAGGGATCCAGATAGAGGTTAAGTCGATTGATGCGTATTTAAATGAGGCGGTCCAAGAAGAGCTAACCTCTAATCGACTGATATCTGCGAACTCTAACTTAAATCAACCTAAAAGGAAATCACTACAAGCAGAAACGAAGGAACATCCGCCATCATTGGATGATGCTGTACAAGTATCTTCCATCTATAGGACATTGCTCTCTGAGCAGCGAAACCAAATTGTGGATAGAGTTTGTTTTAAGGATTTGTTTTTTTTGTTTTTACTTTCAAGAGAGGGAGGATACGTTCTCGATACCAATATCCAGGCAATGAAAGATCAGCTGCCTATATTTTCAGAATATGATTACTATCATTTCCCAGTTCTTGCAGGACAGCATGTCGAGGTTTGGATGCAATATTGTCCACTTCGTGACAGAGAAAGGGTTCAGAAATCATTGAAATATTATTTAGATCAATATGCAAGTGAATTCAGACCGCTTTTTTTTAATTTATCCAAAGATTATTCACCAAAACACCATGCACTTATTGGTGAAATAGCAATTGCTGCAGTTTGTTTGAAGAATCAGGACAATTATATCGGTCCTGATCCTATTAGATCAGTTAATGTTTGGAAGTGCTCTGATCTAGAAGGAGCGGATGTCAGGATGGATGAGTTAAATTTATTTAAGGAATATTATAATTCACATAAAGAAAACAGAGAGGCGGATTACCATACAGCCCAATTCCATTGCTTTATGGGGCAACCTGATCGGTTGTTGTTTGACTTGGATCATGGCATATCGCCTAACTACAAAGGCAATTCTAAAGATAAGGATAAAACCTTGTTGCACATCGCCATGGGGCATGTGAATTTTAATCAAGGGGATAAAGATTACTTAACGCGAATTCCGGATAAGCTCAATGCTATTTCTGTCATGCCAGCATGATTTTAGCTGGCATCCAGTGTCTTTATGAGTCTTATAAAATAGAGTTGTATAGATCATTCCAATATGGATTATTTTTCTCGATTAAGTTCAATTTCCAATTTCTTTTCCAAGCTTGAATATTTTTTTCTCTTTTAAT
>JAKBCU010000035.1 GCA_021807565.1 Pseudomonadota bacterium
TCTATTTTATGGTAAACCTTCTAGGTGCTTTAGCAGCGTATTGTTTGCAGCCAAAAAAACCGTCATTGAACCTTGCTACCAATGAGAAAAGTTTAATGCTTGACATGGGGTCTGTCACAAAATAACCAGTACACCTGGCATCCCATCTTGCGATCATCTTTAAATGTTCTTCCCTCAGAAAAACGCTTACATAGCACAACTATGCACGCATTTTTCTTCACTCAGAACATTTAAATCTAATCGCAATCTGGGCGCCCATTGTCCAAGTTATTTTGTGACAGACCCATGGCTGCTTAGACAATACTGACGTTTAGTTAATAGGCTGCTATTGCCGTGGGTATGGATAGCGATTCAGCATTTGAGTTTTCATCATCATCTTTTTTGAGATAAAAAAACGAGCATGGACGGCACGGCGAGCCGTATTGCATCCTCTTCGCTAAAATGCTTGTGGCATACCCTGTATTGGGATGCTCCTCAGCCAAACGATTTTCTCGGCAGATGCGCTCAAAACCAGTATAAGAGCTAGGATCATCATTAGTGAAATGGCCCGTGAAAGGGTCTGTGTAACTTACTGAAAGCTGTCGTTTTAGTTTGACTTTCAACATGTTATATCCTCCACCTTGTCTTCGCTGATTATTCTTGGATCTTAAGTTGAACTCTTAATCTAAGACCCCATATTACAGGTAGGCATATTAGTATTCAATTGAGGTAGCTTACCATGCGCATGGATAAACTGACGAGTAAATTTCAAACGGCATTAGCGGATGCTCAATCATTAGCGGTGGGTAGAGATCACGCTTTCATCGAACCGTTACATTTAATGAAGGTACTGATAGATCAAGAAGGCGGTAGTGTCCGCCCTGTTTTGGCCAAGGCCAACGTGAATCTTGCGACGTTACGTTCAGCACTGGATGCGGCTATTAACCGCTTACCTCAGGTGGAAGGCACAGCCGGTGAAATTCATATTTCAAATGAACTCAATCGTATTTTCAATGTAACGGATAAACTGGCGCAAAAACGAAAAGACCAATACATTTCAAGCGAGTTATTTTTATTAGCAGCCTCAGAAGATTCGGGCGCTTTGGGTGATGTGTTACGTCAGGCGGGGGCGAGCAAACCAGTGATTGAAAAAGCGATTGAAGAAGAGCGAGGAGGGCAAACGGTGCAAGATCCTAATGCAGAAGATCAAAGACGTGCACTGGAAAAATATACAATTGATTTAACCGAGCGTGCTGAACAAGGAAAACTCGATCCTGTCATTGGACGTGATGCAGAAATCAGACGCACGATACAAGTTTTGTTAAGGCGCACGAAGAATAATCCCGTCTTAATTGGTGAACCGGGAGTGGGTAAAACAGCCATTGTAGAAGGGTTGGCGCAACGGATTGTCAATGGGGAAGTACCGGAAGGTTTAAAGGATAGGAAATTATTAGCGCTTGATATGGGTGCTTTAATAGCAGGCGCTAAATTTAGAGGGGAATTTGAAGAACGTCTGAAAGCGGTCTTAAAAGATTTATCAAAGCAAGAAGGTCAAATTATTTTATTTATTGATGAGATTCATACGATGGTGGGAGCCGGTAAAGCGGAAGGTTCAATGGATGCGGGCAATATGTTGAAACCTGCCTTAGCTAGAGGCGAGTTGCATTGCATCGGAGCCACGACCTTGGATGAATATCGTCAATATGTTGAAAAAGATGCTGCGCTCGAACGACGTTTTCAACGTATCTTGGTTGAAGAACCTACGGTTCCTGACACGATTGCTATTTTGCGTGGATTGAAAGAACGGTACGAGGTGCATCATGGTGTGGAGGTAACCGATTCCGCCATCGTTGCTGCAGCGACATTGTCGAATCGTTATATTGCCGATCGACAATTACCGGATAAAGCGATTGATTTGATTGATGAGGCAGCTAGCCGTATTCGTATGGAAATCGACTCTAAGCCTGAGCAGTTAGATAATTTAGATCGTAGAATTATTCAACTCAAAATAGAGCGCGAAGCAATGAAAAAGGAACTTGATGAAGCCTCAAAAAAACGATTTGCGAAAATCGAAAGTGAATTAAAAAAATTGGAATCTGAATCCGCTAAACTAGAAGACGTTTGGAAAAATGAAAAAGCAGCGTTACATGGCGCTCAAACCATTAAAAGTGAATTAGAACGTATGCGTTTAGAGCTTGAAACAGCTAAACGAGCGGGTGATTTAACACGGATGGCAGAATTGCAATACGGTCGTATTCCCGAATTAGAAAAACAGTTAACGGCAGCAACGCTCGCAGAAAAAAAAGGAACAGAATTATTACGCAGCAAGGTAACTGAAGAAGAAGTAGCAGAAGTCGTATCACGATGGACGCATATTCCAGTTTCAAAAATGCAAGAAAGTGAGAAAGAAAAATTCATTCAAATGGAAAACGCATTACACAAACGTATTGTTGGACAAAGTCAGGCAGTCACTGCTGTATGCAATGCGATTCGTCGTTCGCGTGCTGGTTTGTCTGATCCGAATCGCCCAATTGGATCATTTTTATTTTTAGGGCCCACAGGCGTTGGTAAAACAGAATTATGTAAAGCATTGGCAGAATTTTTATTTGATACGGAAGAAGCAGTTGTCCGTATTGATATGTCTGAATTTATGGAAAAACATTCCGTTGCTCGTTTGGTTGGAGCGCCTCCTGGTTATGTGGGTTATGAAGAGGGCGGGTATTTAACTGAATTGGTCAGACGAAAACCGTACTCTGTCATTTTAT
Source organism: Pseudomonadota bacterium (assembly GCA_021807565.1). Classification (GTDB taxonomy): domain Bacteria; phylum Pseudomonadota; class Gammaproteobacteria; order DSM-16500; family DSM-16500; genus JAKBCU01. Next base: position 2,745 of record JAKBCU010000035.1, read on the forward strand.
TAGATGAAATGGAAAAAGCGCATCACGATGTGTTTAATATTTTGTTGCAAGTATTAGATGATGGACGCCTAACAGACAGTCATGGGCGTACCGTTGATTTTCGCAACACGGTGATTGTCATGACGTCCAATTTAGGATCTGAGTTTATTCAAGATCTTTCACAAAAAGGCGATTATGCGGAAATGAAAAGCGCAGTATTACGGGTGGTTGGCCAACATTTTCGTCCTGAATTTATTAATCGTATTGATGAGTTAGTGGTATTTCATCCATTAGATCAAGAACAAATCAAAATGATTGCTACTATTCAAATAAACCGATTGCGTTCACGATTAACTGAACGAGATTTAGGTCTTGACGTGAGCGATGAAGCATTGGATTATTTGGCTTCGACCGGTTATGATCCTGTCTACGGAGCGAGGCCTTTGAAGCGTGCTATTCAGCAATATATTGAAAATCCGCTTGCGCAAGAAATATTGTCAGGAAAGTTTTTGCCAGGCGATGTGATTTCTGTGACAGTCGTAAAGGGAAACCTCGTCTTCTCAAAATCAACAACGATGGCATGATGGTAACATATGAGGAAAAAATAAATGTATAAACATATTTTATTTGCAACGGATTTGGCTGACGATACGGATTATATTATTACAAAAGTGCGTAAGATGCGTGGTTATTGTAATGCCAAGTTAAGTTTGGTTCATGTGGTAGAACCCATGCCTGGGTATAGTTATGCTTATCTCGGCATTGAAGATATTGAAGGTCAGTTAATCGAAGAGGCAAAGAATTCATTAGCCAAGTTGGGTACACAATTAGCTGTATCCGAAAACGAATTATGGGTTGAAGTGGGCCCAACTAAATCTAAAATTTTAGACATTGCTCAACAAGTGGGTGCTGATTTGATTATGTGTGGCAGCCATGGACGACACGGGTTATCATTATTGTTAGGGTCGACTGCTAACGCTATTTTACACGGTGCTCAATGTGATGTCTTAACAGTGAGATTGCCACAGTAGTGGATATAAGCGAGTGTTATGGAATATAAAGATTATTACAAAATCTTAGGTGTTTCTCGTGATGCAAAAGAAGATGAGATCAAACGTTCTTATCGTAAATTAGCACGGAAATATCATCCTGATGTCAGTAAAGAAGCCAATGCGGAAGAACAATTCAAGGCGGTTCAAGAAGCTTATGAAGTGTTAAAAGACGCAAAAAAACGTGCCACCTATGATCAGCTTGGAAGCGACTGGAAAAATGGTCAAGATTTTCGTCCACCGCCGGGCTGGCAAGGCTTTGGTGGAGGTGGTTTTGAAGAAGCGGATTTGGGCGGTTTTAGTGATTTTTTTTCCTCTATTTTTGGGGGTGGTCATCGTCAACAAGGTGGAATGCATCGACGAGGCGGCCATGCGGGTGGTTTTCATCGACCCGGGACAGATGAACATGCCACCATTGCAATTAGCTTAGAAGAAGCTTTTCATGGAGGACCCAAGACGATTCAATTACAAGTTCCCGAAAGAACGCCATCAGGACATATTCAATACCAAACCAAAACGCTTAAAATCACTCTTCCGCCTGGAATTATTTCGGGTCAACAATTGCGCTTGGCTAATCAAGGCGGAGCTGGCATGGGTGGTGGTGCAGCAGGTGATTTATATTTAGAAATTGAAGTGGCTCCCCATCGATTTTTTAGTTTACAAGGGCGGGATGTGTATTTAACTCTCCCTATTACTCCGTGGGAAGCGGCATTGGGTACTAAAGTGACAGTCCCGACGCTTGCTGGTTCGGTAGACATGAAAATAGCACCCGGGTCGCAGGCAAATCAAAAACTACGATTAAAAGGCAAGGGGTTATCGAACAAGACTCAGTCTGCCGATCAATATGTCTTATTGCAAATTGTGACGCCGCCTGCTCGCAATGAAGCACAAAAAGCATTGTATGAAAAAATGTCTCAGGAGATGGCGTTTAATCCGCGTAGCGGTTTATTTTAGGAGGAAAGTATATGCCGCAGCGTGATAACAATCACGAAATGATAGCACATATTGTAATAGGAGAATTGCCCGAGTTCACGCTGGAAGAATTGAGCTTGGCTTGTCATACATCACCCGAGTTCATTAGGGAGCTGATTGAGTATGGTACGATCGAGCCTGAAGGTTTTTCTCCAACAACCTGGCGATTTGAGGCAATGGATATTCAAATTACCCGCAAGGCTTTGCGGTTGCATCGTGATTTGGAAATCAATTCAGCAGGTATTGCGCTAGCAATGGATTTAATGCAGCAAATGGAGCAATTACGGCATCGTTTAACTATCTTAGAAAAACATGCACAACCGCTCCGTATAAAGTAATGAGAAAGAAAAATCAATTAATCCTAATTTAAGGTGATGGGTATGCCAAGAGGAAAAGGCCCTCATGGGCCAAAAAAATTAAGAAAGAAGAACCGCAAGTGGCCCTGTAGAAGATAAGGGGAACCCTTGGGTTAAGCAAAAACACAACGCAAGTACTTACGTAGGTACGGTAACTTCAATACTGCATTGGGATACGCTTTTAGCGCTTGCCAGTAATAAGTCTTTGCAGCACGATATTCTTTATTGAAATAGGCATTGCGGAATAGAGATAATAAACGAATCCCCAAGTATTCTTGCCTAAATTTAAAAAAACGGTCAGGCAAAAGAGATCGATCAAAAATCAAATCTACAATGTGAGTACCCGCTGCTTTTTGATAATCAAAGTGATGACGCAAACTATCTGGATGTTTGTACATTAACACAACAGGCTCGGGTATGGAAATACACTGATAAAGCGCTAAGGTTTGCGCGAAAACGCTGAGATCTTCAGAGCTTCTGACATTTTCCGGATAATGCAGCTTGTTAAAGATGCGTCGATGAAATAAACAACTTCCCGGTGTCAAGGAAAATTCTTTACGCAAATAGCCAATAAAGTTTTGTTCAGCCTGTGGATAAAGCGGCTTGATGAAAGGATGGAGCTTAATATGTTTTTTATCATCAATAGAACTATGTCCGGCTGCAATGAAATCGACATGAGGATTTTTTTTCAATGCTTGGCGAAAAATAACGAATGCGTTTTTTAATAATGTATCATCGGCGTCAAGAAAAATGAAATAATTTCCTTTTGCTTCACGAGCGCCAAGATTGCGTGCAGATCCTGGTCCGCCATTGTTTTTTTTAATATATCGAATGAATGATGGATATTTTTTGACATAAGGACGAACCACAGTTTCTGTGTTATCTGTTGAGCCATCATCAATAATGAGTAGTTCAAACTCTGCATCGTGTTGGGCTAAAACAGATTCCATGGCATCGGCAATATGAAACCCATAATTATAGGTTGGAATAATGATCGACAATAAGGAATGCATCAATTATTCAGCTAACCAGCAAATGTTTCTGCGACAAAATCCCAGTTCACTAATTTCCAAAAGTTTTCAACATACATAGGGCGTGCATTGCGATAATCAATATAATAAGCATGTTCCCAGACATCACAGGTTAATAAGGCCTTTTTATGTTGTTGCATGGGAGTGCCAGCATTACTCGTACTGATGATTTCAAGATTACCTTTGTCATCTTTTACTAACCAACCCCAGCCTGAACCAAATGTTGTGATGGCTGTTTGGCTAAATCGTTTTTTGAACTCTTCGAATGAACCAAAGCATTTGTTAATGGCATCAGCTAATTTGCCGCTAGGTTCACCTTTGCCATCTGGGGTTAAGCAATGCCAATAAAACGTATGATTCCAAACTTGTGCTGCATTGTTAAAAATGCCACCGCTTGACTTCATTATCGTTTCTTCAAGAGAAGCATTAGCAAACTCAGTCTGTGTAATTAACTGATTTAAGTTGGTCACATAGGCTTGATGATGTTTGCCATAGTGATATTCCAAGGTTTCTTTTGAAATATAAGGTTGCAATGCATCTAATGCATAAGGCAATTTAGGTAATTCATGGGTCATTATCTTCTCCTTTCTATCAAGTAAAAGCAGTGTAGGGATGATCAGAACTGAATGCAAGAACTACTATTTTTTCATGAGAAGATTCTGGTCTTCTATGCAAAGATTGGTCAAAAAAATGGAATAGGCTTCGAATGGATGTGTTAAGTATCATCTTAGGTCTTATCGAAGGTGTAGCTCTAATGATTTCCCCCTGTATTTTACCCATTTTACCGATTCATAATCGTTATTGGCCAGCGCAGTATTTAATAGATAAAAGAGGGTATGTGCAATATCAGCATTTTGGCGAGGGTGATTTCATGCAAGACAAGTTTTTCTGGTGATGGGCAATACCACGGATAAACCCATTCAAGTCAACCTGTTGTTAAATGGAGAAAAAGTGATTGCTGAAAAAGGCCATGATGTGGTTGATAGCAGCATGATGGTGAATCGAGACACGATCTATCAGGTGGTGCATCTTACTCAGCCGCAGAGCGGTCTGTTGCAAGTGATTCCTTCCGCTGCAGGATTAGCGCTTTATACGGTGACGTTTGGTGGTTGATACAATACACTCATCGACAAGATTTATTTTTCATGTTAAATTGCATCAAAAATAAATTTTTAGTGCATTAAAAGAGCACACTAAGCCTTCATTTAGGAGAATGATCATGTTCAATAGAATCAGTCATGGCGCTTGTCTAAACAATTTTGACCAAGCCAAAGACCTCATATTGGTTGCCTTTGATTTTGATGACACCTTATATCCTGAGTTCACCGGCGGCACCATGAAATTTCTGCCTGAAATTGATAGTAAAGATGCTTATTCGCTCAATAAAGTGATTCCTTATTTTTCAGATATCCCAACAAAGTTATTGTCACGATATCACACAGAGCAACAAAATGTTCAGCTCGGCTTTCATTCAAGAGGAGCAAACTGGGCACGTATTTTCTGTGTTGCTCGAAACATGTTGAAACCGTATCCTTTCTTCCTTGAAGCTTATGGGACCTATTCTGTTTTGAATAAAACATTACGTGAGTTAATCAACAATACTCCTGATTTGGTCGAAAAACATATTCTGGGCGAGGCAATCCACCCTTTGCTCAGTACAGAATTAAAAAATCACAAGGATCTCCTTCACTGGATAAATCAATATCGCGTAAAACGGAAATTGGAAGATTCAGAAAGTAAAGTGCAACCTTACAATGTCCCTTTCAATATGAACACAGAGACTTCTCAGTCTATCGGCTCTTTGGTTGAATATTCCGATCAAGAAGCATTACAAAAATTATCTTTTTATGACCAACAAGGAAAAAATATTCACTTATATCATATGTTGATGAATTTTTATTTGAAAAACAAAAAAGGACCGCGTTATTTAGTGGTTGTTGATGATGAGCCTGGTAATCTGGATACGAATGTGTTAAAAAAATTGGTAGAAGTGATGCAACAACTTAATATTAATGAGACTTATCCTTTTAAAAATTTAGAAATCATTACCTATCAGGCCCAGAAAAACAGGCTCATGGCTTCTCAAACGGGAGGCCACGGAAAACTCTATGCGTCGTGGAATCTCGATGAATTAGTGGATTGTATTGATGCAGCCCGCACTAATCAGTTGGAAGCATTTATGAATGAAAAGAGAGTGAAGCTGCCTTCGTATGCCATTCAGCCAAAACAGGTTGTCGCGAATGAAGATTTTGATGACGATGCCATTGTGAGCGTTGCCAAGTTCATTGAAAAAGAAGCAATTGATAAAGCAATACAAGAAAGATACGCAGTCAAAAAAAGAATTGTTGCTGAGACAGTCGAACAACTCCTTAAATTAAACAGTCTACCTTTGATCTGGATCGGTACAGAAGGCGAGCATTATTTTTTAACAAGCAAAAATCAAGAAAATCCTTTCTTACCATTAACAGAACAAACTCAAAAAATAGCAGAATTAAGAAGAGCACAAGTTGTTTCCGTTGACCCCATTTATTTAATTAATGAAGACAATTGTTGCATTAAAGCGTATTCGCTTCCTGACGGAAAATATTATGTGCAAATCGTTTCTGCGATGAATGGGGATGAGAATCCAGTGCCATTGAAAGAACAGCAAACGAGTCTTGATGAGCTAAAAAAATTACATATCATTGGTACTCGCGATTATGACATGTTGTACTCTGTGCAAGAGTCTCCCGCTGCAACGCATTCGTCAAATAATGTAACGGTTACTGTGCCTGTTATTAACAAACAGTATGCGGCATTACAAACTTTGTTGCTGGATCAAGACACAAAAGATCTTATTTCAGCTCTTTACCCAGCATTGTTTGATGCTTCCTATGCGCTGCGACCATTTAATGAGGTAAACAATACGGGCCCATTTGAGCTATTTTGCTTAGAATTCGCTTTTAATATGACCCAATTTGACCATCAACTAGGTTTAGCTCAAGCGTATTGGAACGGGCTAGACTCCACTGCCAAAAGAACACTCTGTGAATCCAATGCCAGATTATATGCTCAAGAACCGTTAAGTGATGAAGCGTTATTGGCCTTATCTAATGTCATGGCTAACACCGTGTCGTCTGCACCGATGACAACAAGAACATCCAGCGCAACCATCCTCCACTCTTTAGACGGCGAAACAAAACAACCCTCGGCAACGAGTGATCGAAGCATCACTATAGAAACAGCAAAACGAATTTATCAAGAGTATCGTTCAGAGTTTCAGGACATCTTTCCTCTGTTAAATAACGACTCATCGGAAGATACTTTTTTTGAAATGCATGAACTATTGAGCGCCTGCAGAGACCAATTTTTAGAAAAACATAGCAAATCATCTGTAGCGGTAGAAACTCAATTACCAAACAGGGTGTATGAAATTGATGAGTCTTGGGAAACGATAGAGCAAACAGAGACCGACAGTAGGAAACTCACACATTAGAGTTGCGTAATTGTTGAATAAGGAGTTGGATCGCCTGTCCTAATTCTTCAGAAGGGGGTAATTTTTCATTCGACTCAGATGAGGGGGAAGGGGAGGTCGGCTGGCGTTGATAACTTGCTAACTCGATGATGGTGGCGTTTTTCATTGCCTTATCCTTAGTCACTGCAAATGGAATGCAAAAAATCTCAGTATTATAATAGGTTATCTCTGGTGCACTTTCCATCAGTGAAAACACTAAGAAAAAATAAGAAAATACTTACAATTCTGACTATTTTTTGACAAAATGGGCTCCATGAAATTATCTGACTTTTATTACCCATTACCTGACTCATTGATTGCCCGTTATCCTTTATCAGAACGTAGTGCGAGCCGTCTTCTGTGTTTATCAGCAAAAACAGGAACAATAAGGCATCGCTATTTTTCTGACTTGGTTGAGTTACTCTCACCGGGTGACTTATTAGTTTGTAATAACACCCGAGTGATCCCGGCTCGCCTATGGGGTCAAAAAGCGAGTGGCGGACGAATTGAGATGTTAGTAGAGCGCATCCTTGATGTGCATCGTATCTTGGCACATATTCGTGCCAGTAAATCACCCAAACCAGCGAGTCATTTGTTGTTTGAACACACACAATTCGAGGTATTAAACAGACAGGATGATTTATATGAATTATATTGCGAGGATGCACGACCCGTCGCAGAGGTGATTGAAGCGATTGGACAAATCCCTTTACCGCCCTATTTCCAGCGTATGCCGGATACAGCGGATCGAGAACGGTATCAGACAGTCTATGCTCAACACAAAGGCTCTGTGGCAGCGCCTACAGCAGGTCTTCATTTTGATAAAAAGATGTTAGAAACCTTAAAACATCACTCAATCTCTATAGCCTATCTTACCTTACATATAGGTGCTGGTACGTTTGCACCCGTGCGAATAGAGGATATCACCCAGCATCGAATGCACAAAGAATATACTCAAGTCGATGCGATGCTGTGCGAACAAGTGAAACAAACAAAAGAACGAGGAGGACGAGTGATTGCAGTAGGCACTACCTCAGCGCGCAGCCTGGAAGCGGCTTCTCGTTCGGGTATGATTTCACCTTATGAGGGTGATACGGATATTTTTATTTATCCAGGTTTTGAGTTTCATTGTGTGGATGCATTAGTGACTAATTTTCATTTGCCGGCATCGACATTATTAATGCTGGTCGCAGCGTTAGCCGGTTATCAATCCATTATGACAGCCTATCAGGAAGCCATCCGCGAACAGTATCGGTTTTTTAGTTATGGCGATGCAATGTTTATTGATACCACACGTTAATCTTCTTTTGAAAGAATCAAAGAGATACGTAAATCGCGTTTGCGCTGAAGCAAAATTCGCGCTAAATTAAGCGGCCAATAGGTTTTTTTTCAGAAAGGAACGTGTTATGCAAAGTTTTTTCACCATGCTATTCAATTTTTTTATGCCAGCTGCCTATGCGGATGGAGCAACACCAGCGACTCAAGCGCAGGCAAGCGGTGGTTTTTCGCTTGTGATCATGTTGGGCGTTTTTATTGTGTTTATGTATGTTGCGGTTTGGCGCCCACAGAGCAAGCGCGCCAAAGAACAAAGAGATTTACTGAATTCCTTAGCGAAAGATGATGAAGTGCTCACCGCAGGCGGTATATTGGGCAAGATCGTTAACATTCATGACAATTATGTGGTTTTATCCTTAGCTGACCAAATCGATATTACTATGCAAAAATCATCGATTGTGAGTGCATTACCTAAAGGTACTCTTAAATCAATTTAGTTTTTATCGGCGGGCCGATTAACATGGAAGAAAAGTATGGTATTTAATCGCTATCCATTGTGGAAAAATTTGCTTATTGTAGCGGTGGTGGTTGTTGCATTTATTTATGCAATGCCGATTTTATACAGTGATGACCCTGCGGTACAGATTACGGGTGCTAGTGCCGACATTCCTCTAGGTGATGCGATCACGAATAAGATCAATGATGCATTGGCAGCCGTCTCTATTCCTCATGGCAATATAGAGCGGACGGATCAAGGTGATATTGTTCGTTTTCCCTCAACGGATGTTCAGTTAAAAGCAAAGGAAACTATTCAAAAAGCGCTTGGTGAAAATTATCTAGTTGCACTCAATCTCGCAACCTCAACCCCTAATTGGTTGAAAGACATCGGCGCCATTCCAATGAAGCTCGGTTTAGATTTACGAGGCGGCGTGCATTTCTTATTGCAAGTGGATGTTGATTCAGTCATGAAGCAACGTATTGATGGTGATCTAACGAATATTAGCACGCAATTACGTGCAGCACGCGTGCGTTATTCAAATATTGCTCGCAATGGTGCCATTGGCGTGAATGTGCAGTTTCGTTCTGCAGATGAGTTAGCCAATGCGCAAAGTATTCTCAATCAAATGCGCGATTTTGTATGGACAAAAAATACAGCCAACGGCAATTTTATGTTGCAGGGAGTATTATCACCGGCTGCTTTACAACAAGAACGTCAAGATATTCTGGATCAAGCGATGAATACCTTACGAAACCGCGTGAATGAATTAGGTGTTTCAGAAGCGATTGTGCAGCAGCAAGGGACAGCTCGTATCGCAGTGGATTTGCCTGGTATACAAGATACAGCGCAAGCTAAAAATATTTTAGGCAAGACAGCCACATTAGAATTTCATATGGTTGACACAGAGCACGATCCCATGAGTGTCATGAACGGTGGTATCGTGCCAAGTGGTTCTAAACTGTATGAGTATCAAGGCCAGCCTGTTCTATTAAAGAATCAAATTATTTTACGTGGTTCCTCGATTACAAGCGCACGGTCTGGTTTCGGTGAAGATGGCAGGGCATCAGTCGATGTGCGATTAAGTGGTGCAGGCGTTGGATTATTTAGCAAGGCAACGGCAGAAAATATTGGAAAGCCAATGGCTGTGTTGTACGTTGAGGTGAAATCCGAAACCCACGACGACCATGGCCAGAGACAAATCACATATAAAACGGAAAAACACGTGATTAGTGTCGCAACCATTCAAAGTGCATTGGGAAACAGTTTCCAGATTACAGGGTTAACCAATGCAGATGAAGCGCGCACCTTAGCTTTATTGTTGCGTGCTGGCGCCTTACCTGCACCTGTGACCATTATTGAAGAAAGGCAAGTGGGCCCTAGTTTAGGTAAACAAAATATTCATATGGGGGTATTATCCGTTTCTGTTGGGTTTATCTTGGTGGTTATTTTCATGGCGCTCTATTATGGCGTGATGGGGCTTATTGCCGATTTAGCACTGGCGATGAATTTGGTTTTAATTGTGGCACTATTATCCTTGTTAGGCGCAACGCTGACATTGCCGGGTATCGCAGGTATCGTATTAACCGTGGGTATGGCAGCGGATGCGAATGTATTAATTTTTGAGCGTATTCGTGAAGAATTACGCAATGGTGCTGGCATTCAAGCCAGTATTCATGCGGGTTACGAACGCGCTTTCACGACGATTGTCGATGCGAATATCACAACATTAATTGTTGCTATTGTGTTATTTGGCTTGGGATCGGGCGTTGTCAAAGCATTTGCTATCACAGTCACCATTGGTTTAATTACATCCATGTTTACTGCGATTACAGGAACGCGAGCGGTCGTCAATTTGCTTTACGGCGCACGATCCGTGAAAAAAATCTCAATTGGATTATAAGGGCGATGCATGGAATTTTTTAAACATAACACTCGAATTCATTTTATGGCTCAGCGCAAAGGCGCAGCCATTTTGTCGACGATCCTGTTCGTTCTTTCTTTAATCTCGTTAATTTATAATGGATTGACTTGGGGTTTGGATTTTACAGGAGGTACACAAATTCAAGTGAGGTTTATAGAAGAAGCGAATATCACACACATTCGAGACAGTTTGCAACAGGCAGGATTTAAAGATGCCATCGTTCAAAGTTACGGTACTTCTAAAGATGTCTTAATTACCCTCGCTGCTAAAGAAAATGGCATGGATAGTAATCACAAAGATACCATGGTGGCTCGAGTGTTGCAGGCATTACCGGAGGCGAAGTTACAACAAGTGGATTATATAGGTCCACAAGTGGGGCAAGAGCTAGCCACCAAGGGGGCATTAGCTATCGTGATTGCGTTATTGGGGACGATGATTTATATCGGACTGCGTTTTGAATTTCGCTTTGCTGTAGGTTCAACCGTCGCTTTAATTCATGATCCCATTATTATTCTGGGTGTCTTCTCTTTTTTCCATATTGAGTTCAATCTGATTGCATTAGCGGCTGTATTAACGGTCATTGGTTATTCCTTAAATGATACGATCGTTATTTTTGACAGAATCAGAGAAAATTTTCGTAAATTGCGAAAAGCAGAACCGATTGAAGTCATTAATCAAGCCATTAATCAAACCTTATCTCGTACCATCATGACCTCAGTCTTAACCTTAATGGTGGTGCTTGCTTTATTCTTTTTGGGGGGGACCATGTTGTATGGTTTTTCTTTAGCTTTAATTATTGGTATTATTGTGGGTACCTATTCTTCTATTTATGTAGCAGGTTCGCTTTCGCTCGCTTTAGGATTAACTCGTCAACACCTGTTACCTACTCCTAAAGAACTGCTTGATGAAAGACCCTAATCGTTTAAAAGAAGGAATGCTTGGTCGGTATTGTAGAATAAGGGAATGCGATGCCAGCTTTTTCAGAATATACCTCATTTGACGGATTGGGATTGGCAAACCTCGTTAAAACAGGCATTATTTCGCCACGCGAATTATTAGAGGCTGCTATTTCAGCGATTGAGTTGCTGAATCCCCAACTGAATGCCGTGATTTATAAAGCCTATGATCAAGCAGACGAACTTATTAAGCAAAACTTAATTCCTCCCGGTATGTTTCAGGGCGTTCCTTTTTTGCTAAAAGATATGTTAGCTGAATATAAGGGAATGCCAATCCAATTTGGTAGTCGGTTGACAACAGGTTATATCTCTTCTTTTGATAGCTTGCTTGTTCAGAGAATGAAACAAGCAGGGTTGGTGATTATTGGCAAAACGAATGTTCCTGAGTTTGGGTTAAGCCCTGTGACCGAGCCCGAATTATTTGGCCCTACCCATAACCCATGGGATTTAACTCGCAATGCAGGGGGGTCAAGTGGCGGTTCTGCTGCCGCAGTAGCAAGCCGCATGGTGCCTATGGCACACGGCAACGATGGTGGCGGCTCTATTCGAATACCGGCTTCTTATTGCGGTGTGTTTGGATTAAAACCCACGCGGGGTAGAACTCCCGTTGGCCCGCAAACGATGCGTGTGTGGCAAGGAATGGCAGTGGATCATGTCTTGACACGTTCTGTACGAGATAGTGCCGCGATGCTAGATGTCTTAGCCGGCCCAGAACTGGGTTCCCCTATTTCACTCCCTACTCCTACTAAAAGCTTTTTGAGCAGTATGACTGAACCTGTTCGACCTTTGCGAATAGCCATTACGGATCAACCATTTTTTGCTAGCGCAGTCCACCCAGACTCTATGGATGCATTCAAAAAAGCAGTCACTTTATGTGAAGAATTAGGGCATACCATGCTTGAACGTTCTCCTATTGTTGCCACAGAGGAGGTGTTACTTGCCTACATGATTGTGATTGCAGGTGAGATGGCTGCCGGACTAACTTTATTAGCAGATTTGATGCAGCGCAAAATCGATTATCATTTACTGGAAATATCGACAGCGGTGTTAGCTAAAATAGGCGATCATTTTAGCGCGAGTGATTTTGCTTGGGCAAACCAGATACTAGATAAAGTCAGTTATCAATCGGCAGTAGAATTTACGCATTACGATATGTTAATGATGCCGACCATGCCTGGGCCGCCACCCTTAATTGGCGAGTATCGACTTGATTTTATTGAACATAGTTTATTGGAGCTGATTAAACATGTCTCTTTTAGGCCGCTACTAAGTAAGTTAGTCAAACAAATTGCTGAAAGGCATTTAGCTTTTACCCCGTTCACACCTTTATTTAATATAACAGGCCAACCTGCTATGTCTGTACCGCTTTTTTGGGACAATAAGGGGTTGCCCGTGGGAATACAATTTGCTGCTCGGTGTGGTGATGAATATAGTTTATTTCAGCTGGCTAACCAATTAGAACAGGCACAACCCTGGTCGGAAAAATGCCCCACGGGTGTCAGATCAAATCGGAAGGTTTACAATTTGTAGTGGTTCAAACTTAATGTGACAGTAAACGCGACTGAAAAAACGGGTAACTGTCACATCAAGTCTGAACTATTCCATTTTAATGCGTAAAATTCTTGTTATTGCTAACGCAAAAGCACGCGATTATTTGATTTCAAGAGAAATTAAACAACATGGTTGATGACAGCTGAGAAACGCCGAACTCGGGTAACCAGAGGATAACCTCGCCAACTGCATGCTTCCATTTGAATGGTTTTGTCACATCTTTATGCTTCTTATTGGCCATTGGAGCTGCTCTCATGTATAATTTGACGATTAGATTAGCAGATGTTTATTTTTCTGCAACGGAGCCCACGAAACGATCAAAGCTGAATTCCCTAAAGATATCCATGGCAAGCTGGAATATGGCAACGGATTAAAAGCATTTATTATCCATCTTATGATTTCACAAATGGTAGCGGTGAATCGCGTCAAGAAAATGATTGTTGCTATGATTGGAAAACAATTATCTGAACGCGAATTCCGGATAAGCTCAATGCTATTCCTGTCATGCCAGCATGCTTTTAGCTGGCATCCAGTGCCATATTAGATGAATCAATATCTAATT
>JAKBCU010000085.1 GCA_021807565.1 Pseudomonadota bacterium
TAACCAGATCATTTGCAGTTTAATTTTTTTCTTAATCTCTTCTGGCGTCTTAATACATGGAACAATCAGCTTTGACCCAAAATCAAGCCCAAAGAATACAGTGAATACGGTATATCTTGGGGAGGCTATCGTAGGTGCGATCATAACCCTGTTTACTCTAACGGCATTTTTGAGTAATTTCTCATATGCGGGAAAATCAGATATTACAATGAAATTGAAATGTAATGAGTTGGATCAACAAGTGAAAGATCAGTTAAATGAGCTTGCAATTAACGCATTAATAGATATTCGTGACGAAATGTCACTGGGTGACATTTCAAGTGCTTTTAAAGAAAGACAAAGTGAGATTTTGCATTCGACTGTTTACCGAGAATATATCATCAATCAGAAAAAAGCCGCTAAGCATTTAAAAATGGCTACTGATTCGTTACACAATGAAACGATGGTTTCTAAGCATAACTTTTTTAAGCCGTCCTTTTCTTTTTATCCCAACTTAATGAAAACAACAGATAATACTTCAGATAAGATGGAATCAAAATCATTCAAAAAATAAAATCCTTTTCGTTACGGTTTTAACTGCCGAATTTAGGTTGAATTTATCAAGGCGCGCCTCAATCTCACAACTCATATCAGATGTAAAGGTCGCGACTTTTACATCTTATTTTTTTATTCCCCGTTGTAAAATGGCTAATTTGGTTAAACACAACAATAACATTTCCATGCCAAATAAAAAGGTATACACATTCTTTTTTTCATCACTTGTCATCTGGTTCGCTGCGGCAAAAATGGCTTCCTTAGCCGCAAGAATGCTCGGAATGGAAATAGTTTCTGGTTTATTGAGGGTCATATTATGAGCTATTTTTTCGAGAGCAATGCATATATCTGCATGCCATTCTGTCAAAGAGGGAATGTGTGACATTTCTTTTTGAAGGTTCGGTGATGCATAATAGACCTGATGCATCAGGTTCATTGTACGCAAGATTTCTTTTTCGCACCAAAGAGATTGTTTGAAATAATCAATACTAAATGCAGGGCCAAAGGGTTCACGTTTCGCATCGTTAGCTAATTTTCTTTGTATTGAAATGAATTTTGAAATAGCCTCATCAAATGAAAAATATTGTTCTAATGTTTCATTGTGATGGTTGACGAAAGAGGATCGATAAGAAACGACTAATTGGTTTAAAGTAGCAGATTGATTGTATCGTAGGTGAGTACGAGCATGGATAGGAAAAATCAATTGTGAAACCAATCCAGCGATGAGAATACCCAAGCTGATTTCAAAGCAACGTTCCAATCCATTATGCACAGTGGGGTTCGGGGCAATCAAAATAATAATCACCGTGACAGCACCTAATGAAGCCGCATCACTATAACTTTTATCACTGGTCGCAAGATAGCTGAAAAACAGAATGCTGAGAATTAAGGTGGTGCCGCGAGCAATGAAGCTATCGCCAAATACAGCTAAGGTTAAAATGGCGGAAGCTGCACCAAAAATGGTGCCAAGAAAACGCATATACGATTTTTGTAGCATGCTGCCAACACTTTGCTGAGCACACATTACCACTAAAATAGTGATTATCAACCACTGGCTGAGCGGGGTGATTTTGGTAAGCAGCAGCCCAATGATACACGCTAAACCTGTTTTCAGGCTATGAACAATGCGCTCAGCTTGGAATAACTGAGGTTCTTGACGTGCTTCCTCAAGAGGAGGCTTCACATGCCATTTTATTCCAGTGTGCTTCTTAGCATCCATGCTGTTTTTTCATGCTCTTCGGTGCGATTAATGAGTAAATCCAGTGTGGCTTCATCTTTTGTATCTTGAGCAATGGGGAAAAGCGTGGCAATCAGAGCAATCATTTTTTCATGATCTTCCAATAATCTTTTTACCATATCAGTCGCAGAAGGATGGCCTATTTCTTCATGAATCGAAGCCAATTTAGAAAATTCAGAAAACGAAGCGGGCGCTTTTTGCCCGAGTGAACGAATACGCTCGGCAATGAGATCAACGGCCTCAGCAAGGCTAGTATAAATCTCTTCAAACATACGATGAAGAGAATGAAAATGGGGTCCGGTGACATTCCAATGAAAATTTTGCGCTTTAAGATAGAGTGTATAGGTATTAGCCAATAACCGACTCAAGCCATCCGTTAGAGCGACGGGTGTTTTTTTCATCGTATTTTCTCCAGATAACGTATTCATAACAACATCACTTTATTATGGTAACAAAATACTTCATGGCTGAGTATAGATTACTCATGAATTCCTTTTATCAGGTAGATTGATTTTTGTTAGCACGGTTAGGATAGCTGCTCAGTCCCTGTTCAGTTTGCTTACCCCTGTATTCTGGATGAAAGCCTCTAGATTGTCATGACTATTAGAACTACTATAACGGAATGGGTGAATCGGGAGGAGGAACATAACACATGATTAAAATGCGATACAGAAGAGCCGATATAGGGGTATTCTTGTGTTTGTTAATGGGTATTATTTCACCAACGCAAGCCAGTGAGTCGCCTAAGCAAGCGCTTGATAAGGATTGTCATCCCTCTCCCAGCGTGTTGCTGCCCCAATATGTCGTAGGTTACGGCTCTCTTATCCAACGGGATTCGAAAAATAAGACGTATCCCAATACAGGAGAAAACTTGCCTGTTTTAGTATCAGGGTTTAAGCGGGGCTGGTTTACCAAGGGTGGATCTATAGGATTTAGTACTACCTACCTAGGTTTAATAGAAGATGTGCATGCCAAATTAAATGGTGTGATTTTTAAGTTGCCTTCTGCGCAGGTGATAGCTCACTATGATAAAAGAGAGTTGTTTTATTGCCGAGTTCCAGTTCAACGTGCAGCGATACAAATGCTAACTCATACCCCTGTGCCACCGGGACAGTTTTGGATTTATGCTTCAACCCCTGAATCCATAGCAAAACCTTCCGATCGTTATCCTATCGTGCAATCGTATGTTGACATTTTTTTATCGGGATGTCTTGAAATCGAAAAACAATATCACATCAAACAGTTTACTGAACAGTGTATTGCGACGACATCAGATTGGTCTACGCATTGGGTGAATGATAGACTTTATCCTCGCAGACCGTTTATCTATCAACCCAATGCTGGGGTAATTGATGCGCTCTTGGCTAATCAATTATCGGATGTGTTTTCTTCCATTAAGATTGAATGAGACCATCTTAGGGGCTGTTGACAATTCGCAGAGGCTGTTATCCTGAGCGGCACAACCCCCTTCGGGGTAAACAGATGAATATTGCCTACGCGGCGGCTGGTTTTGATTTCACTTTTGGCATATTGTTAAGTTATTTTGGGTTTAAACAATCAATGTGGTTCGAGATAAAAAACAACAAGGCGGCATTGCATATTTTTGCTAAACCAAATGCCAAGCGTAGTGCGTTTATCAAGATTAGCGAGGATGAGCTGCATATTGCGCTTCATGCTAAACCGCATGAAGGCGAGGCCAATAAAGAGTTAATATCTTATTTCGCAAAATTATTCCGGCTTCCTAAAAGCCAAGTTATCTTGGAGCGCGGTGAGAGCAGCAGACATAAAGTAGTTATAGTACCTTTGACTGCTACCATACAGAATTTTATCGAGGCGCGTTCATAGTATCTAATAAACGCGAATTCCGGATAAGCTCAATGCTATTCCTGTCATGCCAGCATGCTTTTAGCTGGCATCCAGTGCCATATTAGATGAATCAATATCTAATTTTGGTTTTTTATCATGATGAGTAAAAGCT
>JAKBCU010000036.1 GCA_021807565.1 Pseudomonadota bacterium
TCAGTATAAATACTATTGCCATACATTTGTTCTAGCTGTTGTCGGACCACTTCAGCGGCATAAGGTGCTTTTAGTTGGGTTTTTTGCTCATGAAAATGGGCATTTAACGGCGTATCCATTGCCTTTTGGTAGGCGGCATCGTCGATGATCATTAATTCATGCATGCGGGCCAGTACGTGGTCGCGTCTTTTTTTAGCGGCGATGGGATTCGCTAAGGGATTCAGTGTGGAAGGTGCTTTAGGTAATCCTGCCAACATGGCGAATTGATCGATGGTTAACTCATTCAGCGATTTGCCATAGTATACTTGTGCTGCAGCAGCCACACCGTAAGCTCTATTTCCTAAGAAAATTTTATTCAGGTAAAGTTCCAAAATTTTTTGCTTGCTGAGTTTATGGTCAATTTTGAGTGCTAACAAGATTTCCCGTAATTTGCGGCCAAAGGTTTTGTGCCTATTTAAGTAAAAACTTCGAGCAACTTGCATGGTAATCGTGCTGCCACCTTGTTCTTTGCGCCCCGTAGCGATCAATAACAAGCTTGCACGCATTAAGCCGAAGACATCAATGCCTGGATGCTGAAAATAGCGCTGATCTTCGGTGGCTAGCACGGCGTCAATCAAAGGTTTAGGGATTTGATTATAAGGAACGGGTATGCGATGTTTTTCTCCATATTCAGCGATCAGTTTGCCGTCTTCAGACAAAATCTTGAGAGGGACTTGTAGTTGAACGGTGTTTAATGCATCAATATCCGGGAGCTCAAATTCCATGTAATAAGCTATGCCTATACCCAGCACAGCAATGAGCGTGAGTAAGAAAATAAGGAGTTTTTTCACTATACGGATCGGTAATGTCATAAGCTCATAAAAAAGGATATAAATTAACTTGCATTTTACTACAAAAATGGCGACCATATTAAATCTTTCTTTCATTTGTTGCTAGCTTTTCAATCATCCATTCTTTTATCGCTTTATCAAACAGTCTTGGCCTTGGTTCCCCATAGGTCTCATTTCTGATGTCATCGCATTCACAGTCCAAGGAGGTTTTGTTCGTTGTTTTGCTTTAATCAAAAATATCAGGTGGGGCTCAGCTTTCACAGTGATGAGATACGCTTGCTTAAACTCCATAGGTCAAAACACAGCCTATCCATTGTCGCATTTGCCATCGTTCAATTAACCCAAGCTGTGCCACAGGCGCAGCAAACGACGCCTGCAGAACAGGTGATTCAAGCGGTTGCCGCATTGGTCCGGCAGACGCATTCTGCAGGATGTGTGGCAACGCTTGTGTTGCCGAGCGGACAAGTCATGATTAAACAGGTCAGTTTACCCACCTATTTAAGTGATCAAGAATGCTTACTCGAGTTCATGTCGAATCGGGAAGTGTATTTGCCTGGCATCAAGCAGCACTTAAATATCGATTATGTGCGTTCAAAACAGGCTGAGGAAGAGAATCGATTGATTGCGGCCAAAACAGACCAAGTGAATGGTTATGTGTACGCGGCAAGACAAGCCGGTTTGTTTGTTCAAGCAGTGGATATTAATCTCTATACATTATCCCGGTTATATAGCATTGCGTCGGCACTTCCAGAATCTATCATGATATTGGATATTGATGGCGGGATTGCTCACCTTATTATTCTACGAGGCAATAGAGTGGTTTTTCATGAGTATTTTGCCTATGGATTACATCCGGGCAGCAGTCCATCTGATTTTTGTCAGCGAGTTCACTATGCCATTCAAGGTGCTATTGTTTCAAAAAAAATAGATGACACACATCCTATTTATTTGTCCGGATCGAAAGCATCTGTTAGGCAAATCAAAGCATTGTTACAACAAACACAATCCATCAAAACCAGCGATTATCCTTTATGTCATCATATCCCATTCATTGGATCGGACACGCAGCAGCACGCATTCGATCAACTTCCTTCCTTATTGATTCCGTGCGGCGCTGCTTTGAGAGAAATACGATGGCAGTGAATATTAATTTACTTTCAAAACGGGACAAAATTGCTTGGCTGTTGGTAGCTCACAAATGGGTGATCTATGCTTTATTTTTGATTCTCTTTTGGTTGACAGAACACGGCATGCATAGAATTTTTTTTTACAAAAAACAACTTTTTTTGCAACAGGTTAAACAAGTCGCATTACGCAAAGTGAAAGAGGCATCATCTCACTCCCCCGATGTTGACCCTAACTTAGTGCGTCTTTTTGAAAAAAATCAAGTATGGGTAACGTTTTTTAATCAGCTTAATCAAGCAGTTCGATCGGATCGGTATATTACCCATATGAAGCTGATTGGAAAAAAACTCTATATTTCGGGCTATGCTAAATCGCTTACCAGCTTTTTTAATTGGAAAAATACATTACCGTATTTCTCAGAAATAAGGCAAGTCACTCTATCCGAACATCACTCTTGTATAGAATTCCAAGTCATAGTCAGTCTTTTTTCTTAAACTGGATCGTTATGCCAAAAAACACATTCATCTATTTTGCATTGGGTTTATTTGCCATGATCCTGTCTGATATGGGTTATCAATTTTTCGAATATCATCAGTTAAAAAGCGCATGGGTTACATTTCATGACAAAACGTCTCCTCTGTTACGACAGGAAAAGAATGACGCCACGGGCCACACGATCAACATCCCTCCACATGAGACAATGGCTCATTTGGTTGAAATGCTTCAGCACGCGGGTGTTGATATCAACTCGGTTCGGTTTGTTCAACCTAAAGCAAATTTAAAACAGGATGCTATGATAGCGTTTCAGATACATTTTTTCTCCGATTACACCGTATTTTTTAATGTTATCCTCCAGTCGGCTTTGCAGCAGGCATTTATACTGAAAAGTTTAGCTATTGATAAAAAGCAAGAGGATCAATTGTTCATTGAGATGGTAGTAGTTTTTCCTCAAACGACATTGTCGAACGTCATCACATCAAAAAAATCCAATAGAATCACACAAAATCAACGGCTCGATCCCTTTTTTTCTTGGGAAAATGAATATACCGATTACATGACAAACGGAGCGCTTCATGCAGATTAGGTTAGCAATCAACACAATCAGTCACAGGCTTTGGTTGGGTTTAGTCGTGTTTTTCTGTGTTGCCATAGTCTCATCCATCACCCATGCGGCTAAGCAGAGTGAATCAGGGTCTATTTCAGTTGATTTCCAGCAAATGCTTGTGTCAGATGTGTTACATAGCTTAGCAAAAGAGATGCATCAGCTTATCGTAGTAAGTCCCGATGTCAAGGGCAAGATAAGCTTTCATTTGCATCATGTATCGGCTAAACAGGCATTTGAATTACTTTTAAAAGTACGGCATTTGGCCTGTGTTAAACAACAAGCAATGTGGTTTATTTTGCCGAATGCTGCTTTGTTACAGCAAGAAGAAGAGCAAATGAAGTTAGCAGAAAAACAACAAGAAAACGCTCCTCTTCTTACCGGTATATGGCAAATACAGTATGCAAAAGCGGAAGAAATAGCGACTACGATCGATAATCAACACAGCACTTGGTTATCAAAAAGAGGAATCATTCATGTGGATGTCAGAACCAATTCTATCTGTGTGCAAGACATACCCGATCATCTTAGCAAAGTGACAAAGCTAATAAAAAAACTGGATATACCGATCCGTCAAGTACAAATCGAGGTGCGTCTTTTTAGCATTGATAGTGATTATGAGCGTGAATTAGGTATTATGTTTTCACAAAAACCTCAAAAACAGCCTGACAGTCTTGATCAAACCTCATTGGGAAATCTTCCCATTCCTATCGCGCGATTATCGATCGGCTCTGTGTTAGATATGAAATTGGCCGCGTTAGAAAGTGCAGGTCGGGGTGAACTTCTCTCAAGCCCAAGTCTTTTTACGGCGAATCAACAAACGGCATCCATTGAATCGGGAGAAGAAATTCCTTATCAAGAAATCAGTAAAAGCGGTGCAACCGGTGTGACGTTCAAAAAAGCCGTATTACGGTTGAAAGTGACCCCTCAGATTTTGCCGGGCCAACGCATTTTATTGCAATTACAGGTTAATCAAGACAAACCAAGTAGTAGAGTGATTCTAGGTGTCCCGACGATTATGACAAGGCAAGTGAATACGAATGTGAGGGTTTCTGATGGCCAAACTATTGTGTTGGGAGGGATATTTGAAGCAAGCGAGGACCATATAAGACAAACAATTCCATTTTTAAGTAAAATTCCTCTTGTGGGATTTCTCTTCCAGCAGCAAAATGTAGCCCGAAGCAAACGCGAGCTTTTAATTTTTGTTACTCCTAACATTGTGGATTAACGACTCTCAAGCAATAACGAATTAGGTAGACAATGGTGAAATCAAAACAACAACAAAACATTATTTTAATTGGTCCAATGGGTGCGGGTAAAAGTAGTGTTGGAAAATATATTGCAACACAATTAGGGATGGAATTTTACGATACAGATGAAGAAATAGAAAAACGAACTGGGGTGAGTATCAGCTGGATTTTTGATATTGAAGGGCCTGAAGGATTTAGTAAGAGAGAGGAAAATTTAGTCAAGGAGTTGGTTGGATTATCCAATATTGTGTTAGCGACGGGCGGCGGTACCATTGTGTCGCCTTATTGTCGTGATCTATTACGCGAGAATGGGAAAATGATTTACCTGAAGGTATCGCTTGAACTGCAGCAAACGAGAACCATTAATGAAAGCAGACGTCCGCTCTTACAAGTCCCTGATCGTGAAAAAGTACTCATTCAGCTTCAAGAAGAACGTGAGCATTTATATGAAGCACTGGCCGATTTCTGTGTGTTGACGGATAAACGCGGTATTCCTGCGGTGGGGAATGACATATTGAATTGGCTACGGGAACGCCCAAGCTGATTTGTGATGCCACCAAAGAGAGGGGTTGTATCGCCCAGTATTCGCTATTGGCAAATATACTGGGCGATAGCTTTTGTCATCTCAGCCAATGCGTCTTACTGAGCTGCTGGAGCGCTAGGTGAAGAGGTACTGGTTGGAGCGCTTGGAGCAGAGGGGCTGCTTGGCATGGAGGGTGCGCTCGTGGACACCGTTGGTGCCGATGCACTGCTCGTAGATGGGGTGGTGTCAGACGGTGCGGTTGTCGTTGTACTAGGTGTCGTTTCCGTTGCAGCAGGAGCGCTGGTGCTGGTTGTTGTCGTTGCAACTAAATCTGTGCTTTGAGCAGGTGCAGCTTGTTCGGGTTGAGCTGGCACGTTAGTGTTTTCAGCGGTGATTTGCTGTGTAGCAGCTTCAGATGTGGTCGTTGGATTGGCTGGCTCGCTACCCTTGTCAGAGGGTTTTTGTTGGCAAGCTGTGACACCCATGATACAAAGACCAGCTAATGTAGCTGCTAAAATGTGTTTACGCATAGACGGTTTTCCCTTAAGTTGAGTTAATAAATCAAGTTTTATATTGCTCCGTAGGCTAAAATACCAACCGAGATATAATTGGGCAGCAAAGGCCCATAAGACGGGACATATTATCCTAAATATAAAAAAGTGAAAAGCAGTCATGAGATAATTTTTAAACATGACTCCAGTGACTGAATAGAGCTGATAAGAAAGAGATGATTTTATATGATTAAGCTAAAAAACGACCGATTTTTAAAGACAATCTGGGGCCAGCCAGTTGATGTCACTCCTATTTGGATCATGCGTCAAGCCGGCCGTTATTTACCTGAATATCGCCTCGTACGACAACGGGCAGGTGATTTTATGAAGCTATGCAAAACACCAGAACTGGCTTGCGAAGTGACGTTGCAACCCATTCACCGATTTTCGTTAGATGCGGGTATTGTATTTTCTGATAT
Organism: Pseudomonadota bacterium; assembly: GCA_021807565.1. GTDB lineage: Bacteria > Pseudomonadota > Gammaproteobacteria > DSM-16500 > DSM-16500 > JAKBCU01. The sequence goes on from JAKBCU010000036.1 coordinate 5,801, forward strand.
TTTAACTATCCCAGATGCGATGGGATTGGGATTGCACTTCATCGAAGGACAGGGCCCGCGCTTTGAAAAAAAGCTGCGCTCAGTCCATGATATCAAAGCACTGGGTGTTCCGGATCCTGAGACCCATCTTGGCTATGTGCTTGAGACCATCCGACTGGTGCAGCATGAGTTAGATGGCAAAGTGCCTTTAATTGGTTTTTGCGGCAGCCCTTGGACACTGGCCACGTATATGGTGGAAGGGCAAGCCAATAAAACCTTTCCTATGATTCAGTCTATGTTACGAGAAGAGCCAGCGGCGTTACACGTATTGCTGAATTTATTGGCAGTGGCGGTGCAGGCGCATTTAAATGCTCAAATCAAGGCAGGCGTGCAAGCGGTGATGTTATTTGATACATGGGGAGGGCTCTTGGGTGATACGCATTACCGAGACTTTTCGCTCCACTATATCCAGCAAGTGATAGCAGGATTATGGCGAACCTATGACGAACAACGGATACCTGTCTTGTTGTTTACTAAAAATGGGGGTCAATGGTTAGAATGGATTGCCGAGACGGGCTGTGACGTGATAGGTGTCGATTGGCATGTGCATTTAGGGGATGCCCGAAAACGGGTCAACAAGATAGCCTTACAAGGAAACATGGATCCTGCTATTTTGTCTCAATCGCCGGAACACATTCAACAAGCTGTGCAGCGCATTTTAGAAGAATATGGGACGGGTTCTGGGCATGTGTTTAATTTAGGTCATGGCATTACACCCGACGTGCAACCTGAACAAGTTGCGATCTTGGTAGATGCCGTTCATACATTGAGTCGTCCTTATCACCAAAAAGGAGAGTAGCGCTTGAGTTTTTTTAAGGAAACGATATCAGAAAAAATTTGGGATTTTAAATATCGGTATCGATCGCAGGGGCAGCTCATGGACCAAACACTGGAAGATACATGGTTACGAGTGGCCAGAGCCGTTGCCAAAGCAGAAAATCGAAAGAACGCAGATCCATGGCAGCAAATTTTTTATGATTTATTAAGCGGTTTTCAATTTTTGCCAGGCGGCCGAATTTTAGCAGGAGCAGGGACAGATCATGCAGTAACATTATTTAATTGTTTTGTGATGCCCATCCATGAAGATTCATTAACAGGTATTTTTGATGCATTGAAAGAAGGGGCTTTCACCTTACAACAAGGCGGCGGGGTTGGGTATGATTTTTCCATTCTACGTCCAACAGGTTTTGCCGCAAAACAATCAGGTGCGGTGGCATCCGGCCCGGTTTCATTTATGCGAATTTGGAATGCCATGTGCGCCACGATGGAATCATCGGGTGCGCGACGCGGCGCTATGATGGGAGTGCTGCGTTGTGATCATCCCGATATAGAAGAATTTATATCAGCCAAAGCGGATCCTGCAGAATTAAGGCATTTTAACGTATCTGTTTTGATATCGGACGCCTTTATGGATGCAGTGAAAGAAGATCGCGAATGGGAGCTGATTTTTCCCGTTGAAACAGAAGATAATTTGAGTGATACCGTATTGCGTCATTGGAATAGCGCAGAACCCGTAGCGTGTCGTGTGATTCGCCGGGTATCGGCACGGGGGTTGTGGCAGCAGATTATCAAATCTGCTTACGATTATGCAGAGCCAGGCGTCTTATTTGAAGGAACCATGAATCGTCAAAACAATCTCTGGTATCGAGAATGGATCAGCGCCACCAATCCATGCGGAGAAATTCCGTTGCCTTCTTATGGTGCTTGTAATTTAGGTGCAATCAATTTAACGCAGTTTGTCGTTCATCCTTATTCAGACAAAGCCGCAGTAAATTGGCAGGGATTAGAAAAAACCACGAGCCTAGGGGTCCGGTTTTTAGATAATGTGATTGATATTTCCCGTTACCCATTAGATATGCAACGACAAGAAGCGTATGCGACTCGACGTATTGGTTTAGGTATTACCGGGCTTGCCGATATGTTGATGATGATGGGGATTCAGTATGGGACAACGCCATCTTTAGTATTTTCAGAAAAATTAATTAAATTTATCACTGAAGCCACTTGGCATGCTTCGATTGAATTAGCAAAAGAACGAGGTGTGTTTCCAGGATTTCATGCGCATCGTTATATGCAAGGACATTTTGTACAACGTATGCCGCAAGAAATAGGCCAATTAATTGAAAAACATGGCATTCGTAACAGCCATCACAACACGATAGCCCCTACTGGCACGATTAGCTTGCTTGCTAATAATGTTTCAAATGGAATAGAACCTATTTTTAGTGCTCAATATGAGAGAACAGTCAGAGAAGCAAATGGCCAGCTCACTTCCTTTAAAGTGACCGATTATGCGTTACGTTTATGGCAAGAGCTTAATCCATCACAAACCCTGCCGCCTGCATGGATGGATACCAGCCTATTAACACCAGAGCAACATATCCAAGTTCAAGCGGCTATCCAGCCTTATATTGATAATGCTATTTCAAAAACCATTACTATCCCCGAGCATTTTCCTTTTGAAAAGCTACAAACTATTTATACGCAGGCCTATGAAGTTGGGTTGAAGGGATGCACTATTTTCAGGCCTAATCCGACGACAGGCGCTGTATTGCAATCCATTCGATCTGATCAGGAAACCGATCGTTGTTGTCAGTAACCCACGGAATTGAGGATGACTATGCGCAACGCGTTTTTGTCAAATTGGAAGGAAGAAAAACAATCTGCGTATTTGTATTTATTGATTGCCAATACAGAAACAGATCCTATCCGTAAAAAACTTTTTCAAGAATTAGCAGGTGTTGCAGAAAAGCAAGCATCGCTTTGGGCAAAAAAAATGATACCTGAAACAGAGAGGGTATTAGAGTATTCCCCGGATGTTAGAACCAGATTGGTCGGTTTCTTGTTAACTCATTTGGGTGCAAAACAAATTCGTTTTATTTTATCAGCGATGAAAGTACGAGGCATGTCCATTTATGCAGGTGCACCCAGTAGTCATGCAGCAGCCAGTCAAATTGAGCATAGACATAAAGGGATTAATACAGCAGGTAATTTACGAGCCGCGGTTTTTGGTGTCAATGATGGTTTAATTTCGAATATGAGTTTGTTGTTAGGTGTCGTCGGTGGCAATGCGAATCACAGTATCGTTGTCTTAACAGGGATAGCGGGATTATTGGCAGGAGCTTGTTCGATGGCGGCTGGTGAGTATGTGTCTATGCGATCTCAACAAGAATTTTTTGAATATCAAATTCAGCTAGAGAAAGAAGAATTGGATTTGTACCCCGAAGAAGAAGCGGCTGAATTAGCTTGTATTTATCGAGCGCGTGGTTTGCCCGAAGAGGAAGCTAAAAAATTGGGTGACTTAATGATTAGTCATCCAAAGACAGCGCTTGATGCGTTAGCGCGAGAGGAATTAGGGTTAAATCCTGATGAATTAGGATCACCCATGGGTGCTGCTTTGTTTTCTTTTATTTCTTTTTCAGTCGGTGCTTTGGTTCCCTTATTGCCATTCCTATTGGGAGAACGGGACTCAAATGTATGGCAAAGTGGATTGATGACAGGTATTGCACTGATGGCTGTTGGGATGCTGCTCAGCTTATTTACGAGCCGCAGCGCTATTTGGAGTGGATTCAGAATGCTCTTAATCGGTTCCATTGCCGGCCTATTGACATTTGGCATTGGCAAACTAGCCGGTGTCGCCTTAGGGTGAGACAAACTGATTGTTCCATTCACGTCATTGTTGAAACGCAAGCCCCTAGAAAGAATAAAGCAAAAAAGAGCTTATGCCTCGACCGCGGTGTCTTTTGAGTGGTTTTGCCAGGTTGTTGCACCTGATTCACCTCGGCCATTAAAGACTTTCACAGTAATACCATGAATTCCGTCTTTTTTTAGCATCAGCCTATCTTGTATCAATTGTTGCAAAAACCAGTTCGAAAGTTCTTCCATGGTGACATTGCAAATCGGTAATGCAATCGCATCCCGTTTTAAAAAAGGGATTTGTTCTTGTTGCATATGGGCGATATAATGCGTATCCGTTTCTTCTAATCGAAGATAAACAGATTCTGCAGGTAAAATAAAACGGTAGTCAAGACTGGAGCACAGTCGTAAGAGTGCCGCTTTATAGGTTCGACAATCAAATGCCATGCCATTTTCAGTGATAGTGGTGTTAAAACTGACTTGTATTTGGTAGTCGTGCCCATGCATCGTCTCGCGTTCTAGGCCAGAGACAATCATGAAATGACCGGCAGAGAACTTGAGTTCTTCTTTATGTAATTCAACGGTAGCTATACGCGTCACGACGCACCTCTGTAATGTATTGCCAAAAGTTAGGCATTATACATGATTTCGCGTTTTTTATAAATTCTGTCGCCTGTCATAAGCGCTAAAACCCAATAAGGGTAAATCGAGGTCTTTGCTTAGTGCCATGGCTTTGATGATCTCTCCCATTTGGGATGGCAGAGTCAGTTTTTTAATGGCTTGATTGTCTTGATAGCGTTGCACCTCAGATAGGGATGAATGGGAGGCTAGGGTGAGTAACCCGAGATTTAAAAGAAAAGCTGCCTGAGTGGTATAACCTTGTAACTGCAACTGGTTAGCAAGGGCAGTTTCTGCGACTGACGTAAAATCGACATGCGCTGTCATATCTTGAGTGCCTACATGCAAAAAAGGGTTGTCATGCTGTCTGTGTTGATGAAAACACATTAAGGTGCCTAGGGAGCGGTCAGGTCGATAATATTCAGGTCTGCCATAACCATAATCCATGAGCAGTATCAGGCCTTGCTGCAACGCATCAGCCAGGGATTTGATCCAACTCGATACAGTCAAACGAATCTCACTTTTATAACCGATTGGCAGATCATAGTCATGAGCAATTTGACGGGTTTTCTCTAGCAATATAGATGAGGTAGGTGGTCTTAAGCACCATTCGAATTGATGATGCTTCCAGGTGACACAACGTTCATAAATGCAGTCTGATTCAACCTGAAAACAATGAACGGGTAACGCATCTATTACTTCATTGGCAAAAATAATCCCTTTCATGCGATTCGATGGCAATGCAGGCAGCCATTCGATCAGGGGGAGTAAGTGGGGACATTCCTTTTTAAATAAAGCCTGTTGGTGCAAACGCAATGCCGGGCTTATTTCAATGATCAGATAACGATTAGGCAAACAATCGAGTTTTTCCAATTGCAATAACAGTACGTTGGCAAAATGACCTGAACCTGCGCCTAGCTCAACTATTTCGCCACCATCGAGAGCCTCTAAAATAGGTTGACATTGATTAGCCACGCACTGTGCAAACAGCGGAGAAATGTCTGGCGCGGTAATGAAATCACCTGATTTACCAAAGGGCGAACGCTCTCTCATATAATAGCCTAGGGTGGGTGTGTATAATGCTAATTCCATAAAACGAGCAAAGCTGAGGTAGCCATGGTGGTTCACGATTTCTTGCTGAATGAACGCAGTGAGTTGTTCATTGGGGAAAGAATTTGTCATAATCAACTAACTTTAATTGATGGTTTGATGAAGTGATAACATGCCAGATAAAACTCAAGTTGCATTAATAACGGGTGCCGCTCGGCGTATCGGTGCTGAGATCGCACTGACTTTACATACGGTGGGTATGAAAGTGATTTTGCATTATAACCGTTCCTGCGCCGAAGCAACAGAACTTTGCAATGCACTGAATATAAAGCGGCCGGAATCAGCCGTGATATGTCAGGCTGATCTGACTCAAACAATACCATGTCAACGCTTAATCGCAGATGCGGTGGCGCAATGGGGGCAGTTGGACATCCTGATCAATAACGCTTCTTGTTTTTACCGGACTCCTTTGGAGAGGGCAACAGAAGAAGATTGGCAATACGTCATGGATAGCAACTTAAAAGCGCCCTATTTTCTTTCGCAAGCCGCGGCACCCTATTTAAAACGACAACAAGGTTGTATCATTAACATGACTGATATTCATGGTGAAAGACCCATGGAGGGCTACTCTATTTATTGTATCTCTAAAGCGGGATTATTGATGCAGACAAAAGCGCTAGCAAAAGAATTAGGGCCCTCGGTGCGTGTTAATGCGGTATCTCCCGGCGCTATTAGTTGGCCAGAAGGGGATAGTGCATTGGATGAAATCGTGAAACAACACATTATTAATAAGATCACATTGCAGCGTTCCGGTATGCCTCAGGATATTGCCAAAGCCGTTTTATTTTTAGCAACACAAGCGGATTATATGACAGGGCAAGTGATGATTGTGGATGGCGGGCGTACCTTATCGATATAGCAAAAAGCGGAGAGATCTTTTTTCTCCAAGAGTAGGTGCAATCACGATGAGTACTTTACGCGATACCTTTATGGCGGCATACAAGGGTAGGTTGTACCCCAACTATTGGGATATGATTGCGCTGATATTTGTGCTTGGCGTGATTATTTTACTAGCGTGGGATGCAAAACAAATGGCAGCTCCCTACGAACTAGGTCAGCCAATTGTCATTTCATTAGACCCACATGCTTTGCCAGGGTATGCCTTACGTACGGTATTGCGCATGTTGATCGCTTTGTTTTGTTCATTAGTGTTTACCTTCATTTTTGCGACCTGGGCGGCTAAAAGTCAGCGGGCAGGCCGAATCATTATTCCTGTGATTGATATCTGCCAATCTATTCCCATTTTAGGTTTTTTATCGGCGGCCATTGTCACCTTTATTTCATTGTTTCCTGGAAGCATGTTAGGACCCGAATGCGCCGCAATTTTTGCGATTTTTACTTCACAAGCTTGGAATATGACGTTAGGATTTTATCAAACGGTGCGCTCAGTTCCGACAGAATTAAAAGAGGCGGCAGCGATGTATCATCTGTCTGCTTGGCAACGATTCTGGCGCATTGACGTTGCTTTTTCCATGCCAGCACTGTTATGGAATATGATGATGTCGATGTCGGCTGGTTGGTTTTTCGTGGTTGCCTCCGAAGCGATTTCAGTTGCCAACCAACAAATTATGTTGCCTGGAATAGGTTCTTATATTGCAGTCGCGATTCAATCGGCCGACTTACATGCGATAGGTTATGCTATTTTAACCATGTTGGTTGTCATCTTACTCTATGATCAAATACTGTTTCGTCCCTTAGTGGCGTGGGCTGAAAAATTTAAATCCACTTCGCTGCCCGATGAGCCTGAACCCAGATCTTGGTTGATTCATTTGTTCCATCGTACTCGACTCTTACGTTTTATCGGAAATAAGATAAAGCAATTGGTGGATCAGATAATCAATATGCAAGTCTTTCGTTCTAAACCTGAAGAGGATCATTATTATCACTCACTACGTTATGATCGTTATCTCACTGGGTTGCTGAATCTATTGTATGTGATATTTGTCATCATCATTCTATTTTATTCCATACAATTTATGTATCAGAATATTCCGTTGATGTCTGTTGTTCAGGTTTTTATGTTGGGATTGGTCACAGCATTAAGAATAGTCGTGTTAGTGATTGTGTGTTCACTCATCTGGGTGCCTATTGGTGTTTGGATAGGGATGCGCCCAAAGGTCGCTCAAGTGGCGCAACCTATTGCACAGTTTCTTGCATCCTTTCCAGCGAATTTACTCTATCCATTATTTGTTATGTTAATGGTTAAGTTTCATTTAGATGTCAATATTTGGGTGACGGCACTCATGATCTTGGGCGTGCAATGGTATCTGCTATTTAATGTCGTAGCAGGTGCTGCAATGATTCCCAAAGATTTATTGCAAGTGGCAGATAATTTAGCATTATCAGGGTGGTTACGTTGGCGCCGCCTGATTTTACCTGGGATTTTTCCCTATTATATTACAGGCGCGATTACTGCGGTTGGGGGTGCGTGGAATGCGAGCATTGTGGCTGAAGTCGTTAGTTGGGGTGATACGCATTTAGCAGCAGTGGGGTTAGGTGCCTATATTTCACAGCATACGCATACAGGTAATTTTTTACATATGGCGCTTGGCATTGGCATGATGTGTGTATTTGTACTCATTCTAAATCGATTAGTTTGGCGTCCACTCTATGTATTAGCGGAAACGCGTTTTCAATTATTATAGGAAAGGTGTTTATGCAAGATTTTAATAGTTCTGGAATCGCATCACCCATACTTGAAGTGGTGAACGTCAATAAAAACTTTCGCAAAGGAGATCGCCAAGACTTAGTGGTTTTACAAGATGTCAATTTTCGCATGTATGAAGGCGAGATTATTGCTATTTTAGGTAAGTCAGGTTCTGGTAAATCTACTTTATTGCGAATTTTAGCAGGATTAGTGCAACCATCAGAAGGGACGGTGTTGTACCGCGGTAATTTAGTGCGCGGACCCGCTCGCGGCATTTCAATGGTATTTCAAAATTTTGCTCTATTGCCATGGTTAACGGTATTGCAAAATGTGGAACTGGGTTTAGAGGCATTGGGTGTGAATCGCGAAGAACGGCGGGAACGTGCATTAAAAGCAATCGATATGATTGGCTTAGATGGTTTTGAAACAGCGCTACCGAAAGAATTATCGGGCGGCATGCGTCAACGTGTTGGGTTTGCCAGAGCATTAGTGGTGAATCCAGATGTGTTATTGATGGACGAACCATTTTCAGCTTTAGATGTGTTAACGGCCGATAACTTAAAAAGCGATTTAATGGATCTTTGGCAAACTCAAAAAACGGGATTACATGGTATTGTGTTCGTGACACATAATATCGAAGAAGCCGCTTTATTGGCAGATCGCATTCTCGTTTTTAATAGCAATCCAGGTTCAATTCGTGGCGAATTGAAAGTGACCTTACCCCATCCGCGTCATGATTTAGATCCGCGTTTTCGCAATCAAATTGATCGTGTCTATATGCTCATGACCACACAAATTCAAGCGGAAGCCGGGCAAGGAGAAGGTCATGTCATTGATATCGGCTATCGATTACCCGAAGCGAGTGTTGCGGAAGTGACTGGATTATTGGAGATATTAGATTCTTCAGAAAATAACGGTAAAATCGATTTGCCCGATTTAGCCGATACCTTAATGTTAGATATTGATGAATTATTTCCCTTGACGGAATTATTGGAAATTTTACACTTTGCTAAAGTATCAAAAGGGGATATTGCTATTACCGATGTTGGAAAAGCCTTTGCAGAAGCCGATATCCAAGAGCGCAAAAAAATCTTTTTACAACAATTAAAATTACACGTGCCACTGGCGCGTTATATTTATGATCAATTATGCCGCCACCCAAGACACCGAGCACTAGAAGAAAATTTTTTATCTCTGCTTGAAGACTATTTAACAGAAAAAGAAGCGGCTCGCGTTTTGAGAACAGTGATTGAGTGGGGACGTTATGCTGAATTGTTTGCTTATGATTTTAATTCAGGTGTACTGAGTTTAGAAAATCCGAATTAAGTCGCTTTTTAGAAAAATCATTCAATAAGCTTGGTAGAACTTTATGCGCAGTGTATCATGGGCCAGACTGTATCGAGAATGGACTATGTTAAGTAGAGCAGGGGATGTAGCAGCCAGTGTCATAGTAAATTCTGACGAAACTCTTTTTTATTAAAGCCAAAAATGCGATAATACTTTTAATTTAGGTTTTTTGGCATAGTTGTTCATTATTTTAAGGATGAAAATACATCGTGCAATCTAGAAAATTATCAAGGCAAGCAATGATGACTCCATTATTATTTGACAGTAAAAAAAATAATGAAGAGCAAAAACCATCCTGTTTGGAAGTCAATATCGCTATTGATACAGAGGAAAAGGCGATGGCATCTCATCAGGTTGCTAATGAAACGCATTCTGAACTTGAAAAATTATTAACACAGCTTAAAGCTGTTCAGGATGGAACTGAGATTCTACAAAATATCCCTTTTAATGCTAAGATGCAACAGGAGAGGAATAGCCAGATCATTTGCAGTTTGATTTTTTTCTTAATCTCTTCTGGCGTCTTAATACATGGAGCAATCAGCTTTGAC
>JAKBCU010000086.1 GCA_021807565.1 Pseudomonadota bacterium
CGCATTAAAGCCATTCAATAAAAAAAATATTATTGCAAATCCAAATTGCAATACCATTCCATTAGTGGTGGTATTAAAGCCAATTTATGATGCAGTTGGTATCTCGAGAATTAACGTAGCAACCTATCAATCCGTTTCGGGTAGTGGCAAAGAGGGAATTAGTGAATTAGCTGATCAAACGGCTTCATTATTAAATGGAAAGCCTATTAAACCGAAACTCTATTCTGAACAAATTGCTTTTAATATATTGCCACATATTGATGAAGTGCAAGAAAACGGTTATACCAAAGAAGAATTAAAAATAATATGGGAGACACAAAAAATATTAAGTGACGATACTATTAAAATTAACCCAACCGCAGTGAGAGTTCCTGTATTTTATGGGCATTCGGCCGCTTTGCATATTGAAACAAAGAAAAAACTGACGGTAGAGGAAACGATGCGCTTATTGAAAAAGACAGAAGGTGTTACACTTTGTACCGGCAAGCATGATTATGCAAGCCCCGTGGCAGCTGCAGGAAAAGATGCTGTGTATGTAGGTCGCATCCGAGAAGATGTATCGCATGGTCTGGGGTTGAACTTGTGGGTAGTCACTGACAACTTGCGAAAAGGGGCTGCTCTGAATGCAGTACAAATTGCTGAACAAGTCATAAAACACTACTTATAGCTGTGCGTATTGCGCTGGGTATTGAGTATGATGGTTATTCTTATGCTGGTTGGCAGAAACAACCGGGTTTACTGACTGTCCAATCGTGTTTAGAAAAGGCGCTTGCCAGCATTGCAGATCATGAAATCAAGGTGTTTTGTGCTGGTCGCACAGACGCGGGTGTACACGGAGTAGGTCAGGTCGTTCATTTTGATACAGAGGTCATGAGAATCCCGCGTGCTTGGGTGATCGGCACCAATACGCATTTGCCGAAAAGCATTACCGTGCGTTGGGTTGAGACAGTCGCTAATGAGTTTCATGCCCGTTTTTCTGCTATTTCTCGTACCTATCAGTATGTGATTTACAATACCCCTATTCGTTCGGCATTATTGGCGGGCCGTGCCACTTGGTATCCTTATCAATTGGATGTAAAACGTATGCAAGAGGCGGCACATTACTTGGTTGGGGAGCACGATTTTACCTCATTTCGCTCTTCGGTATGCGAATCAAAATCACCTAATAGAAACGTGCATTGGATTGAAGTCACTCGGAATAACCAATTGATTTTTATAAAAATTCAGGCAAATGCGTTTTTGCATCATATGGTCAGGAACATAGCGGGTACTCTAATAGCAATCGGAAACGGTGCCCATGAACCTGATTGGGCCGCTGCAGTGTTGCAGGCCAAAGACAGACGTGCTGCTGCAGAAACAGCACCTCCTCATGGTTTATATCTTTACCAGGTTGGATACCCTCCGCATTATCAATTTCCAGTTCCATTTTTACCCATTTTCGGGTAAATTCACCCTATATTTTTTGTTGTCACTGTTAAATACAATGTAGGAAATCATGAGTTGGTTTAAAAAATTATTACCATCCCGCATTAGGACGGATGCCGTCACTAAAAAAGGGGTTCCAGAAGGACTGTGGTCAAAGTGCGATAAATGTAACGCCGTTCTTTACCGATCTGAGCTGGAAAGGAATGTATCGGTTTGCCCAAAATGCGACTATCACATGCGCATTTCCGCTCGGAAACGGTTAGCCTATTTTTTGGATGATGCAGCTCAAATTGAGATCGGTGACCATGTATTGCCCAGCGATCGATTGAAATTCAAAGACTTGAAGAAATATAAAGATAGGTTATTAGCGGCACAGAAGGAAACGGATGAAACAGAAGCACTCATCGTATTGCGTGGACATGTTTATGGACTCCCTCTCGTCGCGGCAGCTTTTGAATACGGTTTTATTGGAGGTTCAATGGGTGCGGTCGTTGGCGAACGCTTTGTACAAGCAGTCAATACAAGCATTGAATATAGAACTCCTTTTGTGTGTTTTTGTGCGAGTGGCGGTGCACGGATGCAGGAAGCATTAATCTCTTTGATGCAAATGGCAAAAGTGAGCGCGGCGCTTGCGCGTTTGGCAGAACAAGGTATACCCTATATTTCTGTTTTAACGGATCCCACCATGGGTGGCGTATCAGCCAGTCTTGCGATGTTAGGGGACGTGATCATGGCAGAACCTAATGCGTTGATTGGTTTTGCAGGACCTCGTGTCATTGAACAGACAGTACGAGAAAAATTACCCGAAGGATTTCAGCGAAGTGAGTTTTTACTGGAGCATGGAGCGATTGATATGATTGTTCATCGCAATCAATTGCGTCCTGTTATTGCTAGAATTTTTGCTAAGTTAACTCGTCAACGTGCTATTAAAGGGATAGAACATTTATCATAACGTTTAAAAGGTGAATTATGGAAAAGGAAAAAATGCAAAGGATAATAGGAGTTATGGTAATAGTCGCATTTGTTATTATCATTTTGCCATTGATTTTTGGGAAAAGCGATATTCCACTGCAAGCTAAAACATTAACGGCGCCTCCTTTTCCAGATCAACCTACTATGACATTGGCGGATAATACATCAGTTCAAAATGAGGCAAAAGAGATCGATATTACTTCAAATGAAATTAAAGATGTAACGCCAGTCGATGCGACAAACGATTCAGCAAAAATGACTTCCAATGATGCAACAAAAGAGACAACTCAAGATCAATCGATTACTCCTACGGCTGCTGTTAGCAAAGATCCATTAGTGAAAGCTCCTGGTGCTGGAAACCTGAAATCTGATACGGCAACAAAAGAGAGCACAAAACCCAAGGGGTCAGCAAAAATTAAATCGGTTGCTTTAACAAAGCCGCATTCTAAAATAAAATCTAAACAGTTTGCTAGCCAATTGAAGTCGCCAGCATGGGTGATTCAAATGGGCAGTTTTAAAAATAAGACTAATGCACGTATGCTTGCTGACCGATTAAGAGCAGCTGGATTTAACGCATTTATTCGAGAAATAGACTCAGTCAAAGGTGGAAATACTCGGGTTTATATTGGACCCGAATTCAAGCAAGCCGAGATGATTAGTTTATCTAATCAAATCGAAGAAAAATTTAAATTACGCGGCGTGGTGATGTCGTACTATCCCCTCGATATTTGATGATCAGTGCAGTTTCTGATTTCTCTGTCCCCCGATAAACCGTGGGACAGGGGGGGCTTTTCGATACGATCATGGATAATTGACACCACAGGTACCATCTTCACATTTATCGCGGTTAATACACATGAAACAAGCTTGACAAGTGGGTCCATTGAATTTGCAAGTTTTACACACATATTGGCATCGATCGACAATACAAGGTCCACACGGGGTCTTTATTAAATGGCTGGCTGTACAACTATTGGGGTAACTGTAAGGTACACTACTGCAACCTGTTAGCCCTACTAACCCGCTTAATCCAATGACCACTAAACGTGTTTTCATGCTAGAATCCCCTCTTAACACAATGAGGCTATTATCCTAAATTCAGCAGTTAAAACCGACTGCAAAGGTCTACTGCATTGAATCTAAAAGTTTTTTTCACTTATTTTTTTCTCACCGTACAGGTG